>PNLC01000007.1 GCA_013822885.1 Bradyrhizobium sp. | reverse complement strand
CGGAGCGAGGTCGCCCGCCAGGCGCGCGCGGCAGGTTCTCTGAACGACGTAGAACGAGGTCGCGACCAGGACATTGCCGCCGAAAGCAAAGATGACCGCCGACGTATGCAACGGCCGCAGCCGGCCAAAGCTGGTCCATGGCAGATCGAGGTTGAGCCCGGGCCACGCGAGCTGCGCAGCGATCAGCGACCCGACTGCAAATCCGGCAATACCCCAGACCACCGACATCACCGCGGCGAACTTGATCGGGCCCATATTGTAGTTGGGGCGGCCGTTGATTTCCGCTGGGGGCAGCGATGCCGGGCGGTCAAAATACCGGTTTACGATCGCAAACACCGCCCACAGGCTGGCGGCGGATGCCAGCGACGCGTGAAAGGCGAAGGCGGTATCCTGCGCCTTGGCTGCCGCAAACAGGCACAGCGGCGCGAAGAGCGCGAACACCAGTGTCAGGCCGGCTTCGCCATGTGACATCGATTTTGCGGTTTGAGTTTGGGTCATGCGTGGGAATCTCTTCTGCGGATGCGAATCTCAATGACCACAGCTTCGCCACAGCCGAATTGATCGAAGTCAAATTCTGGTTGTTTGCGGAAACACTGGAAGGCCGAGCCTGACAGGCCCTTGGCGTTCAGCAGCAAATGGACCCACTCGGCAGAACGACCTGCGTTGGCGCCGATACTTGCTCTCGCTCAGTTCCGCTGATCTTGCCGCCTGGCACCGCCGGACGCTTGAACTTGGCGACGAACGCGCACACCCGGCGGGCCACCGCTCGGGTGTCAATTGATGTCAACAACACAATCTCCTCCTGCAGAGGATGGCCTCGCGCGAGCGCTCGACGTCAGAACGCCCGGCGCTTGCCGTCGGGCTGCCGCGCCAACTGTTTCGTGCGGGTCTGCATGTCACCCCAGGCCAAAACCGCGCCGAAGACCACGAACATCGCGACGACGCAGATGGAAACGAGCAACGATTCTGTAGGCATGGAAATGACCTCCTGTGATGACGGAAGCATGCCGGCGTGCCCTCGTCCGGGCTTTGACCTGAGTCAATTTTGGTTGCTGTCGTGCTGGAATTTTACGCTGCCGCCATGGCCGCGGCCCGGGTCGGATCCAGCAGGCGCACCCCGCCGGCGACGATGATCAGCATCTTCTCGCGCTCGAATCGCGTCAGCGTCCGGCTCACGGTTTCGATCGTCAGTCCCAGATAATCCGCGATATCCTGTCGGCTCATCGGCAGCGCGATGGTTTGCCTGACGTCGCCGATATGGGCCAGGCGCTCCCGCCAGCCGACGAGGAACGACGCGACCTTCTCCTCCGCGGTACGCCGGCCCAACAGCAGCATCTGTTCCTGGGCCAGCATGAGCTCGCGAGACGCAATCTCGTTGATTCGAATCAGAAAGTGCGGCCGCTGTTCAATGAACTGCGTGAACGATTCCCGGGAGAGGCGGCATACCGACACGGAATCAATCGCGTCAGCCGAATAGCTGTAGCGATCGGACGGGGCCGCGCCGAGAAAATCGCCCGGCAGCGCAAAGCCGATGATCTGACGGCGTCCGTCCGGCAGCAATTTGTACAGGCGCACGACGCCCGCCGTTACATTGTGGACAGAACGAGCAATCTGACCTGCCGTAAAGAGCGCCTCGTTGGGGCTGAGCTGAACATGACGGCTGATCCGTTCGAACTCCATCAGATCGCTTTGGTCGAGCGCGCCGCAGATGCTCAGCGAACGGACCGCGCAGGCTGAGCAGCGGCCGAAGCTGGCGCGATTGGGATTCGGAGAAATGGTTCGTATCATTGCCTCTGCCCGTTCGAGCGCCACATTGACCGCTGCGTTTCCCGGCCGCGAGGTGGCTCGAAACCGGAGATATAGTTCATTCTAGCGAATCCATTGCCGGCTGGTTGATCCAGATCAACTTTGGTGACGATTAGATCCGCATTGTGCGGCTCGGGGCCGACAAACTGCATTCCAAGGAATTCTGTGCTGCAATGACTGGACGTATTTTATTGCCGCTGGCACTCACGCTGATCACCCTGACGCCAGCGATGGCGGCTTCGCCTCAACAGCAGCGGGGCAAGGTCTTCGCCATGAACAATTGCGCGAAGTGTCACGCGATCGACAAGGTTTCACCGAGCCCGCTCAAAATCGCGCCGCCGTTCCGCACGCTTCACAAGCGCTACCCCGTGGAATCCCTGGCCGAAGCGCTGGCTGAAGGCATTCAAACCGGCCATCCGACCATGCCGGAGTTTCAACTCGATCCGGACCAGATTGGCGACCTGCTCGCGTATCTGAAGACGCTCGAATAGGTGAGGCCCAGGCGACGCGAGAACCGCCTCGCCTATTTTGCCTGGTACGACTGAGCCGTCCAGGCGATGACGTCTTTCGCGACTCGGCCGAACGCCGTGCTGAACGCGGCGACAGCTTCGGCCGGAACGACGGAAGCAAATTTCTCGGTCGCCTCGAACAGCCGTGAGGCAACGACCTTGCCGTTCTTGTCGACGATCCTGGCTGAGAGACCGATCTCGGCGGCAGGCCCGGACTCGATGGCGATACGAAAGCGCCTGAGGTCAACCAGCAATTGGAATTCGGTCTGCCCGGCATCCGCCGCCCGCAGCGGCGCATGTGCGATATCGTAATTCTCAAAACTTTCGATCAGGCGCGCCTGTATCAGTTTTGGCAGCGCATCGGCCCACATCGCTTCCGCGAATCCCGGATATTCCTGTGGCGGCGAGAACAGGAAGCGCTGCGTCTCCAGCATCGCAACCGCCGTCGGCTCCGGGATGGCCCATTGCACGCTGATGGCCTTGCCCACCGGACCCGGGCTTTGCAGCGCGCTCAAATCGTAGGTGATCTTCGGCGGCGGGCTGGTGACGCCGGTCATGCGCTCAAGGCCGGCGACGATGCCATCGAGCTTGCCGGTGTTGCGCGCCAGGCCTTCCGAGAACACCTTGAAGTTGTCGATGGTGTCCTTCAAGGCGCCGGAGTTTTCAGTCAGCACCGAATCTACCTTGCGTAGCGCATCACGCGCGGCTTGTGTCATACCCTGCCCCGCGCCGGGTTCGGCGACGAGCGTCGTCACCTTTTCTGCTTTGGCTACCAGCGAGCCCCCCTCCAGCGCGATGACGGGGACGCCGGTCAATCCCTGAAACTCCAGGCCAACTTTGGTGTCGGCGCGAACCGGCGTCACCGATGAGATAGAGATGGTTGCGTTGACGCTGCGGGGATTATCGGGAGCCAGCCCGAGCGCCGTCACCTCGCCGACCCGGATGCCGTTGAACAGCACGGCGGCGCCGACCAGCAATCCCGGCACCGAGCCCTCGAACTGCACCTGATAGCTCGTGCGCGGGCCGAGCCCTCCGGTGTTCTGCAGCCAGTAGACGAAGCCGAACACGGCAGCGATGGCAGCCAGCACGAAGGCGCCGACAACGACGTAGGGGGCGCGGGTTTCCATGTCTCAACTCGCTTTGGGTTGCAGCATCTGGGAGCGCTTGCCATGGAAATAGGCCCGCACCCAGGGATGCTCGGATTGAAGCAGTTCGCGCATCGGACCGATGGCGACGATCTTGCCATCGGCCAACGCGGCGACGCGGTCGCAGACGGTGTTGAGGCTGGCGAGATCATGGGTCACCATGAACACCGTCAGCCCCAGCGTCTTCTGCAATGTTTTGATCAACGCATCGAAATCGCCGGCGGCGATCGGATCGAGCCCGGAGGTCGGCTCGTCGAGGAACACGATGGCGGGATCGAGCGCCAGCGCACGCGCCAGCGCCACGCGTTTGGTCATGCCGCCGGACAATTCGGAAGGAAACTTGTCACCGTCTTCCGCCTTGAGTCCGACCATTTCCAGCTTGGCGGTGGCGATCTCGTCCATCAGCGCATCGGAAAGCACGAGATTCTCGCGCAACGGGAACTGGATGTTCTGCCGCACCGTGAGCGACGAGAACAGCGCTCCTTGCTGGAACAGGATGCCCCATCGACCGGCCGTGCTTCGCGTCGCGCGATTGTGGTTGATTGGCGCTCCCATCACCTCGATCTCGCCGCCCTGCCGCGGGATCAGCCCGATGATGCTCCGCATCAGCACAGACTTGCCGCCGCCGGATGCACCGACCAGGCCGAGGATTTCTCCCTTGATTACGTCCAGCGCAAGATGATCGATCACGACGTGGCGGTGGAACCCAACCACGAGATCGCGCACACGAATGGCAAACTGTTCCGAGCCCTCGGCTTCGCTTGGGGTTTCTTGCATCGCTACATTCCGATCGATGCAAAGAAAACCGCAAACAGCCCGTCGAGCACGATCACCAGGAAGATCGACTTGACCACCGACGTGGTGGTCTGCTTGCCGAGCGACTCCGCGCTGCCCTTCACGCGCAGGCCTTCGCTGCAGGCGACGATGCCGATCACCAGCGCCATGAATGGCGCCTTGATGATGCCGACCTGGAAGTGGGTGACGGAGACGGCCTCATGCAGCCGCGCAATGAAGACCGCCGGCGCCATGCCGCCGTAGAACCAGGCAACGAGGCCGCCGCCGTAGAGCGCGGCCATCGACCCGATGAAACTCAGGATCGGCAGCGCGCATATCAGCGCCAGGATCCGCGGCAGCATCAGGACTTCGATCGGATCCAGCCCCATGGTGGAAAGCGCGTCGATTTCCTCGCGCATCTTCATCGAACCTAGCTCGGCGGTGTAGGCGCTTCCCGAACGGCCGGCGACCATGATGGCGACGATCAGCACGCCAAGCTCGCGCAGGACGAGAATCCCGACCATGTCGACGACATAGGAATCCGCGCCGAACTTGCGGAAGTGGAAGATTCCCTGCTGGGCGATGATGGCGCCGATCAGGAACGTGATCAGCACGACGATCGGAATCGCCTGCCAGCCGACGCGGTATAGCTGGTAGGTCAACGACGTCAGTCGCAGCGATCGTGGGCGGCGAAGCACGCCCAGGATCGCGATGCAGAGCGAGCCCAGCATCTGCAGGAACGCCGTTATGTCTTCTCTGGAACCGATGGTGGCCCGGCCGATGTCACCGAGCTTCGCCACGACCGGATTGCGCGCCGGCGCCGGTGCCGGCGTCCGCCGGTTGACCTGACGGACTTCCTCGATCAGGCCGGTGTAGTTTTCGGCGATGCCGACGACCTCCGATTGGTGTCCAGCGGAAGTCGCACGCCGCGACATTTTCTCTAGCAGCCAGGCGCCGATCGTATCGAGTTCGCGCAACCCGGCCATGTCGAGCTTGACGGTGCCGGCTCGATCGAGCTGCGGCGCGACGTCGTTGGACAGCCGTTCGAGCGTGGCAGCATTCGCGGCGGTCCAGGAGCCACCCGGACGGAGTTCGAGCGTGTCGCCTGACGGCGTGGCTGTGAGCAGGGGTGTGGTCGTCAAGGCTTTGTTCCTGCAGTTGCATGGCGCCCTATCTATGGGGCTCGCGAGCCTACCATGTTGACCTGCCTCAAGGCAGCAATGAGCCATCGAAGGTTGAGGCAAATCAAATGCTCGTTCCCTCGCCTCTCCTAGAGTTCAACGGACACAGGCAACAGAACGAACACCATGATCCGATCAAGCGAGCTGGGTAACGAACTGGAGGCGCTCAAGCGCGAGATGTCGCGTCTTTTGAGCACGCCTGCAGACGATATGTTGAATGCGGCGAAGAACCATGGCGAAGCGCTGGCAGGGCAGATCAAGGACAGCCTCAGCGAACTCGGCGCGACCTTGAGCTCGGAGGAAGAGCATGTCGAAAGATTGATTACCGAACGGCCGATTGCGGCACTGGCATCGGCCTTCGTGCTCGGGATTGCCATCGGTTTCATGTTGAGGAGGCATTGACGTGAATAGCGAAAATATCGTCAGGCAGCTGCGCATGCTCTGGCGCACCGACCGGATCATTGCCGAGATCCGGATGCGGCATATGCTGGTCGGACTCGGTCTGCGGGCGTTTGCCGCGTTGATTGCGGCCTTCGGCCTCTTGATGCTGGAATTGTCAGCCTACTTTGCGCTGGTGCAGATCTTGGGCGCGATCCCGGCGGCCGCGATCCTGGGCATCGTCAATTTTCTGATCGCGGCAGTCCTGTTTTTCGTTGCCGGCAGGCCGCCGGCGGGCCGTGACCTCGAACTCGCGACAGAAATTCATGGTGCGGCCGTCGACGCCCTGCAGGGCGAGGCCCGTGCGCTGCAGATGCAGTTCACCGGCATGGTCCATCATCCTCTGAACAGCGTGCTGCCGACGGTGCTGGTGCCGTTGATCACGATGCTCGTCAGGAGCCTGAAGAAATCAAGCGCTCCCGCCGCAACCGCTGCGTCTGAGCCGAACTGACAAGGCGAGGCATCGGCCTGCTGTCTGCAAAATCCAAGGAGCTTATAACGAATGTCCAAGACTCAGCCAAAGCCAATCCTGAATGCTTCCCTGCCGCCGCAGTTCCGGCACTTCCGTCTCGCGCTGGCCCGCGAGCCCGGCCATCCCGAAGGCGATGCCGAGGTGGCCTACATCATCGTGGCGCCGCTCGATTCCGAGGACCGCATCGACGCAAAGCTATGGCGGGAGCACCGCGAGGCCTGCCGGGTCGTGCGCCAGCGTCCGAACGAAAAGGACCTGCACGGCCATCTCGTGCACCGGCCGGGTGGCGGCTGGGGTTTCCACTATGACGGCGAAGCCAATCAGCCCGACGAGGTCGGCTATCACTTTGCGGACGAGCGCTTCATTGTCGGCGAATACGTCTCGATCAACGAGCGCGGTAAAATGCACACCTATCGGGTGACGTCGGTGTCGTATCTTTGAGCGATCGCGCTGGTCGCACTCGCCCAACTCAAGCAGGTGTTGCGCCCACGCGTGCGACCCTCGACGCGCCAAATCGCGCCCCTTGCGCTGGATCAAACGCGCACGCCGGGGTGACGCTAGATTGCATCTCGAAAAGGAGAGCCTCATGGCATTCAAGGATATTCTGCTGACGCTGACGAGTTATCCCGACCCGACCCCGGTCTCGGTAGCCGAGGAGGCGGTCTCGATCGCTTCAAGCCTCGGAGCTCACCTTACCGCTGTTGCCTGCGAGGTGCACGTGGAGGTGCCCGGGCATTTCCTTTCCGGCTCGATCGCCAATGTCCCTGGCATCATCGCGGGCGAGACCGAAAAGAGCCGCAAGAGCGCCACGGACATGCTGGCCGCATTCGACGTAGCCGCTGACAAGGCCGGCGTTCTGCACGAAAGCCATCTCGAAAAATCCCTGACGTTCGACGTTCCGGACTTGTTGGTGGAATATGCGCGGCTTCGCGACCTCACCATCGTCCCGGTGCCGGAAAGCTACGACCAATGGTACGCGGAAGCACTGATCTTCGGCTCTGGCCGGCCGACCCTGGTTATGCCCGAGGCCCCTCGCCCGCGTCCATTTGAACTTGGAACCGTTGCGGTCGCCTGGGATTTCAGCCGCGCAGCCGCGCGTGCGGTTTCCGATGCGATGCCGCTGCTCGAAAAGGCTAAAAAGGTGCGCATCGTTACCGTCATCAACGAGAAGAAGCTGGATACCAAGCATTCCGCCGAAGAACTGGCAAAGAACCTGGCGCGGCACGGCATCGACGTCGTGCTGGACAAGGTCGACGCAAAGGGTCAGGGGATCGGCGAGGTTCTCGAGGCCTATGTGGCGTCGCATCAGGTCGACGTGCTCGTGATGGGCGCCTATGGACACGCGCGATGGCGCGAGTTCATCCTCGGCGGCGCCACCAAGAGCCTGTTGTCGAAGCCGCCGCTTCCGATCATGTTCTCGCATTGACGACGGTTCAAGCTTTCGACGCGCCGCGGGAGTCCAGATGGTCGAAAGCTCCGACGGAAATCATGCCCGCCCTCCGTTGAAGGTCCGTCAAGTCAGCCTGGACACCGGACGCGAAAACGTCGTGGTGATTTCGCGTCATTCGAGCGCGCTGCGGCCGGAGATATTCCGCGGCTTCAGCCGGGTTGAACTGCAGCGTGGCTGCAAAGTGTTGCTTGCCACGCTGCTGATCACGGACGACGACGCCCTGGTCGGGTCTGACGAAATCGGGCTTTCCGAGCCTGCATTCCGCCGCTTTGCCGAACCGGCGGGCAGTCTCGTGACCGTCAGCCCCGCCGCACCGCCGGGGAGCCTCGACGCGGTTCGGAGCAAAATCCAGGGTCGAACATTCGAGCCGGCTGACATCGACGCCATCATCAGCGACATTACGCACTACCGCTATTCCGACATGGAGATCGCCGCATTCCTGATCGGCTCGGCAAGCTTTGTCACGAGCCGCGAGATGCTCGCTTTGGTCCACGCGATGGCGGTGGCCGGGACACAGTTGAAGTGGCCGAGCCCCGTCGTTGTCGACAAGCATTGCATCGGCGGCATTCCGGGAAACCGTACCTCCATGATCGTGGTCCCGATCGTCGCTGCCCATGGGCTCACCATTCCCAAGACATCCTCGCGGGCCATCACCTCCCCGGCCGGAACTGCCGATACCATGGAAGTGCTGGCCCGTGTCGATGTGTCGGTCGAGGAGATGAAGGAGGTGGTCGCGGCGTGCCGCGGTTGCCTCGTCTGGGGCGGCCACGTCAACCTGTCGCCGGCCGATGACATCCTCATTTCCGTCGAACGCCCATTGTGCCTCGATACCCCCGAGCAGATGGTGGCATCGATCATGTCGAAGAAGCTCGCCGCCGGCTCCACCCATCTGCTGATCGACCTGCCGGTCGGTCCGACCGCAAAGCTCGCCAATGCCGGCGAAGCGATGCGCCTGCGCAAACTGTTCGAGTTCGTGGGCGACCAGTTCGGCATTGCCGTGGAAGTGATCACGACCGACGGCCGCCAGCCGATCGGCAACGGCATCGGCCCGGTCCTGGAGGCCGAGGACGTCATGGCCGTTCTGACCAACGACGCGCGCGCCCCGGCCGACCTGCGCGAAAAGTCGCTGCGGCTCGCCGCACACCTTCTGGAGTATGACCCGCAACTCCGGGGCGGCGCCGGATACGCACGTGCGCGCCAACTGCTCGACAGCGGCGCAGCCTTGAAGAAGATGCAGGAAATCATCGACGCGCAGGGGCCTTCGACATGCCGCAACGACGTCGGCAAGCTCTCTTTCGACATCCGCGCCGCTGGCGATGGCGTCATTTCCGAGATCAATTGCCTGCAACTGAATCGGCTGGCGCGATCCGCGGGCGCCCCGATCGACAAGGGCGCCGGCATCAAGCTGTTCCGCAAGATCGGCGATCGGGTCGAGCAGGGTCAACCGCTCTACCGAATCCATGCCTACGACCAGGCGGAACTGGATCTGGCCGTCGCCGCCGCCAGGCGCAACAGCGGCTATGCCATTGGCGGGCAGCACGCAGTGTCGGTCACGGCTGGGCTATGATTGCGATCACGGCGAAAGCAACGGTGTCTACGGAGAGTTCGCGATGAGTGTAACCGTCAGGTTCTGCGGCGCCTCTCGCACCGTCACGGGCTCCTGCTACCTTTTTGAAACCCGCACCGGACGTTTCCTGGTCGATTGCGGCCTGTTTCAGGGACAGAAAACGCTGAAGGAACTGAACTACGGGGCCTTTCCATTCCGCCCGGCGGATGTCGATGCCGTGTTGCTCACCCACGCCCATATCGATCACAGCGGGCTGCTGCCGAAGCTCGTGCGCAATGGCTTTGCCGGCCGAATCCACGCGACGCGCGGGACCATCGATCTATGTTCCTACATGTTGCCTGACGCCGGCAGCATCCAGGAATCCGAGGTTCTGACGCTGAACCGGCGCAATGTCGCGCGCGGACGCAAGGAAATCACGCCGATCTACACCCAGGCGGACGCCATCGCCTCGTTGCAGTCGTTCACCCCGGTCGAATACGAAAAATGGATCGATGTGATTCCGGGCGTTCGTGCGCGCTACTGGAACGCCGGCCATCTGCTCGGCTCCGCCTCGATCGAGATCGAGTGCGCCGATGGAGCTGCGTCGGAAAAGCCAATTCGCATTCTCGCATCCGGCGATATCGGGCCCGATGCCAAACTGCTGCAGCCGGATCCCGACGCCCCATCGGGCTTCGACTATGTCATCTCGGAGGCGACCTATGGCGACAGGGATCGGCCGGCTACGACGCCTGTCGAGCGTCGCGACCGGCTCGCCGGCGAAGTCCGCGACGCCGCAACCCGTAAAGGCGCGCTGTTGATTCCAGCCTTTGCCGTCGAGCGCACCCAGGAACTCATCGTCGACCTGGTCGACCTGATGGAGCGCGGCCACATTCCGAGCGCCCCGATTTTCCTGGATTCGCCGCTGGCGATCCGGGCCACCGAGGTGTTTCGCAAGCATGCCGAAAGTCTCGATCCCGAAGTCGACGTCCAGCGGCTGTTGAACTCGTCGCAGCTCCGGTTCACCGAGACCGTCGAGGAAAGCAAGGCAATTTCCAAGCTGACCGGCTTCCACATCGTCATCGCCGCAAGCGGCATGTGCGACGCGGGGCGTATCCGGCATCATCTCAGGAACTGGCTGTGGAACGCGAGGGCCACCGTGCTGCTGGTGGGTTTCCAGGCCCAGGGCACGCTCGGCCGATTCCTCGTCGATGGGGCCACAGCCGTGCGTATCCAGGGCAACGAGATCAAGGTTGCGGCAACGATACGTACCATCGATGAGTATTCCGGGCATGCCGACGGATCGGAACTGGCGCGATGGATCGCGGAACGCCGCCCGATTCGGCGCGGCCTGTTTCTCGTGCATGGCGAGGAATCCACCATTGCCGGTCTCGCCGAACGTGTTTCCGAGCGCATCATCCCAGCGTCCAGGGTGTTTCAGCCGCTGCTGGATGACATCTACGAATTGTCAGCCAGTGTGCCGGCGCCGCTCGAGGCGGGCCGCCGCAGGCGGTTGGCGCCTGAAGCGGTCGTCGCGCTCGACTGGCACAACGACATGTCGCGGCTCGTGCTCGATATCAACGACCGAATCGAGGCCGCCGCAGACGATCGTGCGCGGGGCGTCATCATCCGGCGGCTGCGGCGCGCGCTGGAGGATCGTTAGAGCGTCAGCCGGACATTGCAGATTTCATGCTCGACCGGGTCGGGTTTGACCTCGAACCCCAGGTTGCGGCACATCGCCAGCATGACCGTATTTTCGGATAGCACGTCGCCCGAGATGGTCTTCAGTCCCTCGGACTTCGCATATTCGATGATCATCTGCATCAACGTCCAGCCGAGTCCCCTCCCCTTGAGGTCAGATCGCAGGAGGATGGCGTATTCGCCGGTCTCGTAGATCGAGTCCGAGTGGATCCTGACCACGCCCACCACTTCGTTGCTCGCGTCGTCGAATGCGACAAAAGCCATGGCGCGCGCGTAGTCGAGCTGTGTCAGACGGGCGATGAACTCATGCGAGAACTGCTTCATCGGCGCGAAGAACCGCAACCGCAGATCGTGCATGGTGACGTGTTTGAGCATCTCATGGATCAGCGGCTCGTCTTCGGGCCGGATCGGCCGAACGAATACCCGCCAGCCCTCCTTGACCGTGATGTGGCGCTGCCATTGCGAGGGATAGGGCCGCACGGCGAAATTCGCGTGGCCTGAACCGCGAAACTTGGGCTCCGCGTGCCCGACCACGACGCGCGCGTCCACCGCGAGTACGCCGGTTTCGTCCGCGAGCAGCGGGTTGATGTCGAGCCCGCGGATTTCAGGAATGTCGGCAGCCATCTGCGCGAGCTTCACAAGAACCATCGCGACGGCGTCATGCTTCACTGCCGGCACGTCGCGGTAGGCACGCAGCAGTCGAGAGACGCGGGTGCGCTCGATCAGCCTGCGCGCCAAATGCAGGTCCAGCGGTGGAAGCGACAACGACTTGTCGTTGATGATCTCCACGGCCGTGCCGCCACGGCCGAACACGACCACGGTTCCGAAGGTCGGGTCGTCGGCAAGCCCGAGAATGAGTTCACGCGTCTTGGCCCGCACCACCATCGCCTGCACCATCACGCCCGAAATGCGGGCGTCCGGCCGCAACGACTTCGCCCGGGCGAGGATATCCGCCGCGGCCTTGCGGACGGCGTCGGGGCTGGTGAGATTGAGCACGACGCCACCAACGTCGGACTTGTGCACGATGTCGCGCGACATGATCTTGAGCACGACGGTGGAGCCTAGGGCAAATAGCTCGGTGGCGTGGGCGACAGCCTCCTCGGCATCGGCGGCGGCGAACGTCGGCACGAAGGCGATGTAATAGGCGTCGAGCAGCCGCTTGACCTCGATCGGATCGAGCCACGAGCGCCCATCGGCGAGCGCCGCTGCAACGACCTTTCGTGCAGCCTCCTTTTCGGGGGCAAAGTCGGCCGGCATGGCCGGCGGAACCTGCGCCAGTATTTCCACCACCTCGTGGTGTCGAACGAGATGCATGAAGCCGAGGACGGCGTCACCTCCGGTCTGATAGTTGGGAATACCGGCGCCGCTCAGCACGTTGCCGATCGACTGGTCCGCGCCGACCCAGACTGCGAGTACCGGCTTGGGCCGTATGCGATGTTCGGCGCGATACTTCTCGACCACACCGGTCACGGCTGCGGCGATTTCATCGGCCCGCGCAATCGCGGTCTGTACATTCATCACCAGTACCGCGTCGTTTTCAGGGTCGGCGAGTAGCGCTTCGAGCGCCACGGCATAGCGAGCGGCATCGGCGTCGCCGATGATATCGACCGGGTTCGATTTCGACCATGTCGGGGGCAGTACCGCATCCAGCCTCTTATGGATCGCAGGCGATATGTCGGCGGGAACACCCCCCAATTCGACGAGCCGGTCGACGGCCAGCACGCCGATACCGCCACCATTGGTCAGGATCGCAAGCCGTTTCCCCGGCAGGGATTTGACCCGCCCGAGGGTCTCCGCGCAGTCGAACAGCTCACGCAGATCAGACACCCGCAACATGCCCGCGCGACGGAAGGCGGCATCGTAGACAGCGTCCGCACCTGCCAATGCTCCGGTGTGGGTCGCAGCGGCCTTGGCGCCTTGCGCCAAACGGCCGGATTTGACGACGACGACGGGCTTTACCCTGGCAGCCGCGCGCGCCGCCGACATGAACTTGCGCGCGTCCTTGATGGCTTCGATATAGAGAAGGATGGCGTGGGTCTTTTCATCGAGGGCGAAGTAATCGAGCAGGTCGGCGATGTCGACATCGAGTTGGTCGCCGATCGAAACGATGCCGGAAAAGCCGACGGAGCGTTGCGCGGCCCAATCAACCATGCCGGCGGCGATGGCGCCGGACTGCGAGATCAGTGCCAGATTGCCCGCCGCCGGCATATGCGCGGAGAAGCTGGCGTTGAGGCTGACGCCGGGCATCATGATGCCAAGGCAATTTGGACCAATCAGCCGCATGCCGTATTTTTGTGCGGCCCGCTCTGCGGCGTCGGCCAGCGCCTTCGCACCATGGTTGAGCCCGGCGCTGACAATGACCGCACCCGCGGCGCCGCGACGGCCTGCCTCATCGACGAGTCCCGCGATCGATTGGGCAGGTGTGGTTAGCACGACAAGTTCGGGCGCAAACGCTAGTTCCTGGATGCTGCCGACGGTTGCGACACCGTCGATCTCGGGATAGCGCGGATTGACGAGGCCGAACTCACCCTTGAACTGGGCCTTGCGGATATTGTCCAGAATGGCGCGGCCGACCGAGCCATGGCGCGGGCTGGCGCCGACCAGCGCGACGGAACGCGGGCAAAGCAGGTTTTTCAGACGATAGGTCGACATCGGTGATACCCCGTAGATCGCGGTCCCTGTAAAGGTATCCCACGCAATGTGTTCTTGGCGCGGCATGATAGTCGCGCACCGTCTCGGACCGATGACAGGACCTGGATTGGAACGGCGACGAAATCAGTGACGAACGTAATCGCCGGGCGCGTCGGGCAGATTGCCCTCCTCGGATTTTTTGCCCATACGCGGCGGCTCGGATGGCTCGCCGGATCGCGCGGCCAGCCACTTCGTCCACTCCCGCCACCACGACCCCTCGACCGATGGCACCGTCCTGAGCCATTCGTCGGGGCCGGTATAGGTCGCGTGCGCCACCTCCGTTTTCACCCGATAGGAGTGGCCAGGCTCGCCGGGCGGGGCCACGATTCCCGCATTATGGCCGCCGCTGGTGAGAACAAAAGTCACGTCGGCATCGACCTGATAGTGAATCTTGTAGACGGATTTCCACGGCGCGACGTGATCGCGAACGGTGCCGACCACGAACATCGGCGTGCGAATATCCGACAGCGAAATCGGCTTGCCATCGACGGGATATCGGCCCCCGGCGAGGTCGTTGTTGAGAAACAGTTTGCGGAGATATTCCGAGTGCATCCGGTATGGCAGGCGGGTGGCATCCGCATTCCAGGCCATCAGGTCGCTGCGCGCGGTCCGCTCTCCCATCAGATAGTCATGCGTCAGTCGCGACCAGATCAGATCGTTGGAGCGCAACAACTGGAATGCGCCCGCCATCTGCGTGGTGTCGAGCACGCCACGTTCCCACATCATGTCCTCGAGAAACGCGACCTGGCTCTCGTTGATGAAAAGCGTCAGTTCGCCGGCTTCGGTAAAATCAGTTTGCGCGGCAAGCAGGTTGATCGTCTTCAGGCGATTGTCGCCGTCTCGCGCCATGGTCGCGGCTGCGATCGACAGCAGCGTGCCGCCCAGGCAGTAGCCCAGTGCATGGACCTGGCGACCGGGCACGATCTCGCCAATCCTGTCGAGAGCAGCCGAGACACCCAGCTTTCGGTAGTCATCGAAGCTAACCTCGCGGTCGGCCGCACCAGGATTTCGCCACGAGATCATGAAGACGGTGAAGCCTTCACCCGTGAGATATTTTACCAGCGAATTCTGCGGTGACAGGTCAAGGATGTAATACTTCATGATCCACGCCGGCACGATCAGGATCGGCTCCGGGTGAACCTTTGCGGTGGTGGGATAGTACTGGATCAGTTCGATCAGATCGTTGCGGAACACGACCTTGCCGCGCGAAGTCGCGACGGTTTCGCCGACGACGAAATCGCGGGTCTTGACCGGCGCAAGCCCCGCCGACAGCAGTTGGACCCAGTCGCCGCAGAAGTTCTGCCAGCCCCGTACGAAGTTCTTGCCACCGCTTTCGAACGATTTTCGCAGCACCTCCGGATTGGTCGCGGCAAAATTGGATGGTGACAGCACATCCAGCATCTGCCGGACCGAGAACTCGACGATCGCCTCGTTCTGCTTCGCGACGCCGCGTACGCCCGTGGTGGCATTGTGCCACCATTGTTGACCGAGGAGAAACGCCTGCGCCATCAGATTGAACGGCGGCTGTTCCCATTCCGGGCGGTCGAAACGCCTGTCCTGTACTTGTGGCTTGATCAGTGACCACGGCCCCCGCTCGGGCGAGTGCATGTTTTGGGCAGCGTCAAGCAGGCGCTTCGCTTCGATCAGCGCGTCCTGTGCAATCTCGATCTGCCGCTGCAGCGCTGCGGCGAGATGCGAAAGCCAATCGGCATAGGCCATCAGCAGTGCCGCCGGGGAAATGCCGCCCGTGAAGCGCGCCAGCATCGCATGAAAGGCTCGATCGGCCTGATAGGTCTCACTGTCGCGCGTTACCGGCACAGCCGGCTGTTCCGTCGGTAGAACAGACTGCCGGTCGTCCTGATCCGCAGCGCGCGCCCGAAGCGGCAAGACCGTCACTTCCGCCACCGGCAGCATCGATTTCGGTTGCATGATTGTTTGCCAAGCAGTTCAACGACGGCCGTGGATCAGGTTCGAAGTGGTGGCGATCATTCGCTCGCCATGCCTGAACAGCCGTTCGGAGTCGCGACGAAAGAACTCGAGCTGATGCTGGCCGCATTCCTCGCACATTGTTTTGACGTCCTTGACGGAATGCGCACCCGCCATCTTCGCCACGAACTCGGTGAAAAGCTGCGTTTCGGTCCGCGTTCGTTCCAGCATTTCGTCGGTCAAGAAAACGAATTCCTCAAACAGCATCCTTTGTGCGCCGAACAGGAACTCCAGTGCGCTCTGGTTCAGTCTGTTGGCTTCCGCCTCCCCATCGGCGGCCGACTGCGGGAAATACGATACAGCCCGTTCAGATAGTTCCGCCATGACAGTTTCCCTCAGATTTCAAGACGTTCGGCAAACGATAGCGACTGGCTTCGACCGGACATTGAGATGTATCAAGGCCGTGGGATGGCCGGCTCGAGCAATAGTTCGCGGGCGTTCGACAGCGACTGGTCGGGAGTGCCGGAAGCATCAACCATGTGCCAATCCATCGTGCCGATGGTCAGGTCCTCTTGCATCAGGGCAACTTCCCGGGTTGCGTCCGATGCATCGTCCTTGCGTTGCTCGATCCGGGCCAGCCGGGTTGCCAGGTTTGCCGTCAGGAACAGGCCGACGAAGCGCGCGCCGTGCCTGCGGGCCAGGTCGGCCAGCCCTGCCCGCTCGGCCTCCCGCAGGTAGGCTGCATCGAGCGCGACCGAGCAGCCCTGGGCGAGAGCACGTTCCGCGGTATTCGACAGTGTGTCATACACCCTTGCTGTGATATCGGCCTGATACGCCGCCTCCGGCAGCGCGGTAGTTTCCCTGACCCTAAAGAGATTCTTGCGAACGACGTCCGAACGGACGATGAGCGCGCCGGGCGGCGGCTCGATCAGCCCGGCTAGCCCTCGTGCGAGCACCGACTTTCCTGTCCCCGACAGACCGCCGATCGCAACCAGCGTCGGCGGCTTCGGCTTGATGAGGCGCGCGGCCAGATCGAAATAGCGCATGGCTTCCAGTCGCGCCGCTTCGCCGTCCTTTGCCTGCTCGCTCCTGGTGAACAGTACATGCGCCCGGATCGCGGCCCGCAACGACAGGAACAGCGGCAACAGGCTAAGGCCGTCGATATTTTCAGCCGACGCCTGCGCCAGATAGCGATTGAAAGCCGCGTTTGCCGCCGTCCCCTGATTGAAGTGAATCAGGTCCATCAGCGTAAAAGCGAGATCGTAGAGAATATCCGTGGTCGAGATCACGGGATCGAATTCAATGGCGTCGAACAGCAACGGCCGGCCCTCCACCAGCGCGATGTTGGCGAGATGCAGATCGCCGTGGCAACGCCGCACGAACCCTTGCGCTGCCCGCTGCTCAAGGAGGTCCCGATGTCTCCTGAGAAAGACGCGGCTTGCGGCATCGAGCCGGTCGACGGCAGCGGCATCAACGCTACGTACCGCCCGAAACTTCGCTGTATTGCGGTCCATCAGGGTTGGAATCGAAGCGAGCCAGGATGCGCCATCGGTGCGCGGTGCGTTGTCGTGGGATCTGGAAATTGCGTCCGCGATGGCGATCGCCAGCGACGCATCGATGGTCCCCGACGCAGCCAGGAGGTCGAGCGAGTTCTCCTCGTCGAACCGCATCATCTCGACCGCCCATTCGACCGGCGTGCCGGATCCGTCGATCTCGAGCATCCCGTCGGAATTGCGCGTGATGGCAATGACGCGGCGGTAGAGTTCCGGCGCATTGCCGGCATTAACGTTCAGTTCCTCCTCGCAGGCGCGCTTTCGCTTCTCCAGCGTCGAGTAGTCGAGGAACGGCAGCCGGACGGCCCGCTTGATCTTCAACGCCGTATCGCCGCCAAGAAATATCATGGAGGCGTGGGTATCGATGCGCTTGCCGCCTTTTGCCACCCCGAAGCGCGAGCCATCGAGAAAATCGAGCACGGCTTGCTGGTCGCGTTCAGCCGCCGCTGTGCCGGCACTGGTCGGTTCGGTCATGGCTGCAACACGGCCGCGCCGGTGATCCGCCCGGCGCGTAACTTTGAAAGGACTTCGTTCGCCTCCCGTAGCGGAAACACAGAGGTATGCGTCTTGATGACCGCTCGCGCCGCGACGTCAAAGAATTCGATTCCGTCGCGGCGCGTCAGGTTGGCGACTGATAGCACCTGCCGTTCGCCCCAGAGGATCTGATAAGGAAACGAAGGAATATCCGACATGTGAATGCCGGCGCAGACCACCCGCCCACCCTTCCGCACGGCTCGCAGCGCCAGCGGAACGAGAGCGCCGACCGGAGCATAGATTATGGCCGCATCGAGCGGAACCGGCGGCGGGTCTTCCGCGGCCCCGGCCCATTCTGCACCCAGCGATTTCGCCAGATCCTGCGCCTCGACATCGCCCGCGCGTGTGAACGCGTAGACCGCGCGGCCCTGCCATCGGGCCACCTGCGCAACGATATGCCCGGCCGCGCCGAAGCCGAAAATGCCGAGATGCCTTCCATCTCCCGCCATGACAAGCGAGCGCCAGCCGATCAGGCCCGCACAAAGCAAAGGCGCGATGGCGACGTCGTCGCCGGCTTCGCCGAGCGGAAAGCAATAGCGCGCGTCCGCGACCAGATGCGTGGCAAAGCCGCCGTCGCGGGTGTAGCCGGTGAAGCGCGGGCGGTCGCACAGGTTTTCGTGGTCATTCCGGCAATAGAAACATTCGCCGCAGGTGTAGCCCAGCCAGGGAACGCCGACCCGTTCGCCGACCTGCAAGTCAGTTGCACCGGCGCCAAGCGCATCCACCCGACCGACGACCTCGTGTCCGGGAACAATCGGATAAGCGATGTCAGGCAAGTCACCATCGACGACATGCAGATCGGTGCGGCACACGCCGCAGGCGCTGACCTTGATACGCACCTCACCAGGACCGGGTGACGGATACTCGCGCGGTTCGAACCGGAGCGGCGCTCCGGGCGCTGGCAGGACCATGACGTGCATTCGGCTGATATCCTCAAGCGGGCGTATGCAACCTTATCCGCGGCGTGACGGCGGAAGTTTGATCCTCATCAAACAGGCACTGTTCGCCATCTTCTAGCATGGAGCTGCCAGTACGGCTTTAACCAGGAGGCACTCCATGGATACGAAACCGGTGGTTCCGGTTGGAACCCAGCGCGCCATCACCCGCCGCGACACCAATCCGTTCTCCTTTTTGCAGCAGGAAATCGACCGGCTGTTCGAGGGCGTTACGCGCAACATCCCCGGCCTCGCCACGACGACGATGCCGAGCATGGATATCAGCGAAACCGACAAGGCGATCGAAATTACGGCCGAGCTTCCGGGGCTGGAGAAGAAGGACGTCGAACTCAACGTGGCCGAGAACCTCCTGACCATCCGTGGCGAGAAGAAGAACGAGCGCGAAGAGAAGAACAAGGACTATCATCTGGTTGAGCGCAGCTACGGCTCGTTCTCGCGGTCAGTCGAACTCCCCTCCGGCGTGAAAGCCGAGGACATTTCGGCTGAAATCGCCAATGGTGTACTAAAGGTAACCGTGCAGAAGCCGGCCCCCAAGCAAACCAAACAGATCGAGATCAAGACCGCCGCTGCCTGAACGAAACCGGCGGGGCGCTTGGAGCGCTCCGCCGCTTTTCGAAGGCATGGAACAGGAGACCGTCATATGCGTGCTCATCAGATCATGACCCGTGCCGTTGTCACCGTCACACCGGACTCCACCATCCTGGAAGCTGCCGATATCATGCTTAAGCACCATGTCAGCGGCCTTCCGGTTGTCGATGCGGCCGGCAAGCTCGTCGGGATCGTTTCGGAAGGCGACTTCATTCGGCGCAGCGAGATCGGCACGCAGCGCAAGCGCAGCCGCTGGCTCAAGTTTCTGATGGGCACCGACGCGACCCAATACGTTCGGGAGCACGGCCGCAAGGTCTCCGAGGTCATGACCCG
This sequence comes from Bradyrhizobium sp., assembly GCA_013822885.1. Lineage (GTDB taxonomy): Bacteria > Pseudomonadota > Alphaproteobacteria > Rhizobiales > Xanthobacteraceae > Bradyrhizobium. The sequence goes on along the minus strand of PNLC01000007.1, from coordinate 9,207 downwards.
CGATCCGCTCACCATCGCCGAGGAAGCGACGCTGGAAGAAATCGTCAATGCGATGGAAGCCAACGGCATCAAGCGCATGCCGGTGATGCGCGACGGCAAGCTCGTGGGGATCGTGTCGCGCGCCAACCTGCTGCACGCGGTTGCAAGCCTCGCCCGCGAAATTCCCGATCCGACGGCCGATGACGACCATATCCGCAGCCGCATCATCCAGGCGCTCGAGAAGCACGACTGGAGCCCGTTCGGCCTCAATGTCATCGTGCGCGACGGCATCGTCCATCTCAGCGGCGTGATCACCGACGAGGAGTCCCGGCACGCGGCCATCGTTGCCACCGAAAATGTTTCTGGCGTGAAGAAGGTTCACGACCATCTGAGTTGGGTCGACGTCATGTCCGGGATGTATCTGCAGTCGCCCGAAGATATCGAGATGGCGAAAAGCGGCTAGGCGCGCGCCACCGATCGGCCTACACGCGCGCGCTCTCGGTCACCGCCCGCATGATGTCTTCGCGCGATATGATCCCTGCCAACCGTTGGTTGGCATCGAGCACAGGAACGCTCTTCATCCGGTGGTCCACCATCAATTGCAATACCCGCGTCAGCTTCGTCCCCGGATCGACATAGATGAATTCCGGCGTCATGATGTCCGCCACTGTCCGCGACAGCAATTCGTCGTAGGCGGGGACCATGCGACTAGGGCTGAAAGCAAAGCATTTCAGAAAGTCGAAATTGCTCACCACGCCGACGATGTCCTCGCCCTCGCGGACCGGATAGTAGTTGAAGCCATCCTCGTCGAACATTCTCTGCAATTCACGCATGGAGGTGTCGCGGGTGACCGTCTTCACCGTGCGCGTCATGAATTGCCCGGCAGTGGCTTCGAGAAATCTATGCACGGCTAGCCCTCATCATCCGACCCTCAGCGCGACAACAATGCGCAGCGACGCGATTCGGTTACGAGATGGCGCGTTACACCACTGAGCACCCATTCGCGGAAGCGCGAGTGTCCATAGGCACCGGCAACCACGGCGCCGGCTCCGACGTGGGCGGCGATCTTGTCCAGTTGTTCGCTGACGTCCATGGGCGCCTCGGGAACGCTCGTGTGGGCCACGATGCCGTGAGTGCGCAGCCAGGCTGCCACGTCGGCAACCCGCGACATTGCATCGGCGCGATCGGTGTCCTGCTCGGGAATTTCCGCGATCGTGACTTCCTTTGCGGCCGCCAGGATCGGCAGCGCGTCGAACACGGCCCGGCGCGCTTCGCGCACGTCCTTCCAGGCCACCAGAACGCTCCTCAGATCCAGCCACTGCACGGCTGCCGGCACCACGATGAGCGGCCTGCCTGCCTGCATCACCAGATCACTCGGATCCGGCGCCGCGAGGGGATCGACCATGGTTTCCGATCGTGCGCCGACCACGATGATATCAGCGGCCCTCGCCTGCTGCAGCATGTACGGCACCGGCAGCGCCCGAGCCGAACGCCACTCCACCGACGCGGCGCGCTTCCCGATCGCGGCACGAAACTCAGCCTCGAGATCCGACAACCGGGTCTGGACAGCGGCCGTCTCCTCATCGAGCAGCTTCTGCGCAAAGTCGCCTTCCGCAAAATACATTGGCGGCCGGAGGTCCGAGGCAGCAACGCCGACGACGCGCGCGCCGAAACGTTCGCTGAGATCGCCGGCCACCCTAAGGCAGGCATCGTTCGGCCCGTCCAACGCCAGGCCCACCATGACAGTTTTGTAGTCCATTGCCTGCTCCACGTCTTGGCGCGAAATGCCGAACGAGCGTTCAGCCACGAGACGGCATCCTAGCGACCCGTCGCGGATCGAAACTGACCTAGATCAAGGGCTTCAGGTCGCAGCGACGCGGCGTTCGCGTCGGCGCGCCACGGCGCCGCAATTGGTGCGAATTTCGTTCTATTTCAATGCGGTAGATGCTAATAGAAATTTCGTCCTGCCTGCTTTCGCGTGCTCCATCGGAGCATGGTCTGGCATGGCAGAAGGCTCTCGAAAGCGAAGCATGATTGACGCCGACCGACCATTCCGGAATCAGGATCCGCTCGACAAAAATGTGCGCAGCGGGGCCGAGCGGTCAGGCGTCGGCACTTGGGATCTGGATTTTTCAACCCGGAAGCTGGACTGGTCCAACACCACCCGAGCGCTTTTCGGCGTCGCGCCCGATACCCCCGTCGACTACGAACTTTTCCTGGCTTTGCTGGATCCACACGATCGCGAACGCACGGCAACAGCCCTGGAGCAGTCGATCTGCACCGGCTGCAATTTTGACGTTCAGTACCGGCTGCCCAGGTCGGAGCAAGGTCATTGGGTGCGCGCACTCGGCGCCGTCGTCAACGGATCCGGTGGCGTCCCTGCGCGGCTCAGCGGCGTCGTGATCGATATCGACCATGAGAAGCGCCTCGAGGACGCCGTCAGGATCCGCGAGAGGCATTTTCGCTCGATCCTGGATACGGTCCCGGATGCGATGATTGTGATCGACGAGCATGGCATCATGCAGTTTTTCTCGAGCGCCGCCGAGCGTCAGTTCGGCTACACCGAGCCCGAGGCGATCGGAAAGAACATCAGCGAGTTGATGCCGGAGCCGGATCGCAGCCGCCATGACGGCTACCTCGCCCGCTACCTGAAGACCGGTGAACGACGCATTATCGGCATTGGTCGCATCGTGACCGGCATGCGCAAGGACGGCACCACGTTTCCGATGCATCTCACCATCGGCGAGATGCAGTCGGGTGGAAAGCCCTACTTTACAGGCTTCGTCCGCGACCTGACTGAGCAGCAGCAAACCCAGGCACGGTTGCAGGAACTGCAATCCGAACTGGTCCACGTCTCCCGCCTCAGTGCCATGGGCGAGATGGCATCCGCCCTCGCCCACGAGCTCAACCAACCGCTCTCGGCGATCAGCAACTACATGAAGGGTTCGCGCCGCCTGCTGGCGGGCAGCACCGATGCCAATGCTCAGAAGATCGAAGCCGCTCTCGATCGCGCCGCAGAGCAGGCGATCCGCGCCGGCGACATCATCAGGCGATTGCGCAACTTCGTCGCGCGCGAGGAGTCCGAGAAGCGGGTCGAGAGCCTTTCGAAGATGGTCGAAGAGGCCGGCGCTCTCGGGCTCACTGGCGCCCGGGAACAGGGCGTAATCCTGCGCTTCAATCTGGATCCGTCGTGCGATCTGGTGCTAGCCGACAGGGTCCAGATTCAGCAGGTTCTGGTGAACCTGTTCCGCAATGCGCTGGAAGCGATGGCGCCTTCGACCCATCGCGAACTGATAGCCTCAAACACCAGGGCCGCAGATGACATGATTGAAATCGCCATCTCGGACACCGGTTCCGGCTTCGCCGGCGATGACCTTGCAAACCTGTTCCAGCCGTTTTTCACCACCAAGGAAACCGGCATGGGCGTCGGTCTGTCGATCAGCCGAACGATCATCGAAACGCATGGCGGCCGGATGTGGGCTGAAACGAACCAATCCGGCGGCGCCACGTTCCGCTTCACCCTCCCCGCTGCGCCTGCGAAGGATATGATCGATGCCGCGGGATAGGAACATCTATGTCATCGACGACGATCAGGCGATGCGCGACTCGCTGGATTTCCTGCTTGGCTCGGCTGGCTTCCGTGTGAGAGTTTTCGATTCCGCGCAGGTGTTTCTGGACGAACTCGCAAAGCTGGAGCCCGGCTGTGTGGTCACGGATGTGCGAATGCCCGGCATCGACGGGATGGAATTGCTGCGCCGGGTAAATTCGGGCGCGCGAAAGCTTCCCGTGATCGTCATGACCGGTCATGGCGACGTTCCGCTGGCGGTCGAAGCGATGAAGCTGGGCGCGCTTGATTTCCTCGAAAAGCCATTCGAGGACGAGCGGCTGATCGGAATGATCGAGACCGCGCTTTCGGAGCAAGAGTACGGCTCGACAAACGATGCGGCCTCGGCTGACATGGCAGCGCGGGTGGCGAGCCTCACCCAGCGCGAGCGCCAGGTGATGCAGGGGCTGGTGACGGGGCAGTCGAACAAGACGATCGCCAGGGAATACGATATCAGCCCGCGCACGGTCGAGGTCTACCGGGCGAACGTCATGACCAAGATGCAGGCCGGCAATCTTTCCGAACTGGTCCGGTTCGCGATCCGGGCGGGGTTCGTCAAAGATTGAGCCAAGTCAAATCGGGGACGGGCGAACCGGCTAACTTGTCTGGATGATTGTTGCCCAAAACAGCCCGGATAATGAAGGCGGTACAGGCTCTCCGCCTAGAAAAACGATGGTCTACGTCGTCGATGACGACTACGACGTCCGGACATCGCTGCGATTTCTCCTGGAGACCGAAGGGTTCGACGTACGAACGTTTCGCAGCGGATCGGCTTTACTTGGTTCCTCCACCCGGCATGGGGCGGATTGCCTCGTCGTGGACTACAAGATGGCCGATATCGACGGTCTGGAGCTGGCGCAACGACTGCGGCGCCTCGATGTCTCGACCCCCATCGTGATGATCACGGGGTATCCGGACGAGAATATCTCGGCCAAGGCCAGTTCGGCCGGGGTACGTCAGGTACTTTTGAAGCCCAATCTCGAGGAAAACCTGGTCGAGTGCGTTCGAAACGCCATCGATGCGCGCAACGCTACGGGCCAACGCTGAAGAGTGGGCCGTGGTCAACTCCGTATGATCCCGTAAGGGGAGGCCCTTAGGATATCGACCGAAATATCGGGCCGCAGAAATCACTCTTACACAAAGCCATCCCGCATCGAGGAGATGGTAATGCTCACTCAGACGATCAACACCCCGCCGGCAGCCAAGAGTTTCCGCGCCTCCAGCCCCCAGGCGGCGCCCGCCATCGACCAGTTCAGCCTGATCGCCAGTTGCACGGGCGTGATCGCCACCGAGTATTCCTACCGCAAGGACGAGGAAATTTACGGCGAAGGCGAGCCTTCCGAATACGTCTATCAGGTGATCCGTGGTGCCGTGCGCACCTACAAGCTTCTCAATGACGGGCGGCGCCAGATCGGCGCGTTCCTGCTGCCGGGCGACGTGTTCGGCCTCTATTCCGGATCGGCCCATCGACTGACTGCCGAAGCCATCGTCGACACCACGGTCCGGCTGGTCAAGCGCCACAACCTGGAAGCCGCTGCAGGATCGAATGTAAAGGTTGCCCACAATCTCTGGACCATGACAGCCAGCGAGCTCCGGCACGCCGAAGATCACATGCTGCTTCTCGGCCGCAAGACCGCGATGGAAAAGGTTGCCACCTTCCTGCTGGAAATGGATCGTAGGCTGGCCAAGGCCGGCATGATGGCGCTGCCGATGTGCCGCCGCGACATCGGCGACTATCTCGGGCTGACGCTGGAAACCGTTTCGCGCACGCTTTCACAGCTCAGCGACCAGGGCGTCCTGGTGTTTTCGAGCGCCCGTCAGATCGTGCTGCGCAATCGCCAGCGGCTGGCCGACATGGACGCCTGAGCGCAAAACCTCGACCGGATGCCGGAGGGCAAGATGAACAGTTACCGCGTCTCCTTCTACAAGGATCTCCTGAATTCGGACGGCCATAGTTTCAAGTGCCTCCAGCGCGAGGTTGATGTCCAGTCGGACGGCCCATCCCAGGCGCTGGTGCTGGCGGAACGGCTGGTCGACAACGAGCGCCTCAACGCCGACTGCGTCGAGGTGATACATTTGGCGGACGATCATCGCGAGCTGGCAAGCGCGCCGAACCATTCGTCCCCGCCCTGCAAGCACACCTGGAGCCGAACGAACTGACGGCGGCCGAATCGGCGGCTTGGTTTGTGGCCGGCTCAGAGCTTGTCAGAAGCGGCGCGGCGAGCAGAACGCTCCCGAATAGGCGGCGGCGAATCCGAGAAATGCCGCAGCCCAGGCCATGCCGGCAACAGCCAGCAACGCCTGGGTATGATCGACTTCCAGCGCCGCGCAGATCCTCGCCAGAGCAGCGACGATGACCGACGCATAGATCAGGTGCGTCGCCATGGATGCCTCCAGCCGCCGGCCGGTGTGACCTAGCGTGGCCCTGCTCATCACCGCGAGCGTCATGGTGCCGATCGCACCACCCGTCCATGCGTGGATCCCGGCGCTCGGCGCAATCAAGTCGAACGCCGCGAGCGCGGCGAGGATGAAACCGGCCGGGATGAATGCATAGGCGACATGCAGGATCAGCACCAGCCGGTCTGCGAACGTGCGGTAGCCGGTCCAGCGCACCAGGCGAACAAGGTGCATCAATCCGCAGGCGATCAGCAGCACGCCGGTGGTCCGGTCATGCGGTCGTGCCACCCAGAGCGAAAGTACGAGCACCGTAAAGGCCATCGTCGCGGCGTCGAAGCGGCCGAACGGCGACGGCATCTTGCCCGGTCGCTGCCGCGCCAGCCAGTTGCGGGTGAAACTCGGAATGATGCGTCCGCCGATGAGCGCGATCAGGACGATCACCATGGCGACACCGCCATGCGTTGCGTATTCAGCGTGCCCCGCGAAATGCGCCTCCAGGTGAAACGCGAGGTTTCCAGCGGCCAGCAGGCTGACAATGACGACGATCTGGAGGTTTCCCCACTTCCTGCCGGCAATGATCTCGCGCGCCGCTGCCGCCGCAAGCACGATCAGGAACAGCGAATCGATCGCCGCTGCCAAGCCCCAGCCGATCCACGCCGAAACGCTTACCGCTAATCGTCCCGCGACCCAGATCGAGAACAGCAACACGAGCGGCCCGCCTTGCAGCGGCAGCCTGCCGGTCCAGTTCGGCACCGCCGTCAGCAGGAAGCCGGCGACGACGGCGGCGATATATCCGAACAGCATCTCGTGAACGTGCCAGTCTTGCGGCGCGAACGCCGTGCCCAGTTGCAGCGTCCCGTAGAAGGCCGGCAGCCACACCAGCATGGCGGCGCCGGCATAGATCGACCCGAAGAAGAAGAACGGCCGGAAACCGTACGAGAACAGCGCCGGGCCCCTGTAATCTTTCAAACGTGCGACCGACATGACCTTGACCTTGCTTGAGCCCGGAAGAGCGGCCGAGATGGCCGCTCTTCTCCCCCCTTTCGGAGCTTGTCTACTTCGCAGCCGTCTTGTTGGCGGCGAGCCTCTCGAACAGCGTCGCGAACACCTGCTTGGCCTTGCCAACCTGGGGGATCGCCTTTGCCTGCTCCTCATTGGCCGGGGTCCCCACCACGACCATCGCGACCATGCCCATGGCGTAGTGCGGCGCGCATTTGACGCCATAGATGCCGGCCTGGTCGAATTTCACGGCGACATCCTCGTTCATTTTACCTGCGAAGGTCGTCCCGCCGTCCGGAAGCATGCCCTTGATGGTCTCGGCATTGTGGCTCTTGTCGGTCGCCACGAACTTGACGGTATCGCCCGGCGCGACCCTGATCAGGGAGGGCTCGAACACCATCAGGCCCTCAGCCCCTTTGTTGAGCATCTTGACTTCGACCTCGGCCGCCACAGCGCCACCGGCCATCGCCATGGCCACGCCAACCGCTGCCGCCACCAAACACCTGCGCATTTCTGTCTCCTGTCGAGCAGGGTCACCAGCGGACCCCATTCAAGAAGGTTAATCCCTGGCCGCCGGACGCAGTTTGCTGCAACGCAAGTCCACGATCGATTTTTGCGATGTATAATGGTCAGTGACTGCAGTTCCCTGTCCCGCCATTTTGCGGGCGGCACCCGGAAAAGCTCCATGGCTTCCCTCGACCGTTCCATTGTCGCCAACGTCCCCGTTTTCGCCGGACTGAGCCCGGCCGATCTTGACGTCATCCTGAGCGAAGCACGATCGGTCCGATATCCGAGGGAATGCAGTGTGTTCGACCAGGGTACGGAAGCCCACTCGTTTTTCGTGTTGCTCCATGGACATCTGAGGGTCGAGAAGATGACGCCGCAGGGACAGCAGATCGTGGTTCGCTACGTTTCGGCGGGCGAACTGTTCGGCGTGGCGCAGGCCATGGGGCTTAAGGAATATCCGGCGACCGCCATCGCCGTCGTCGAAAGCGTCGCGCTGTGCTGGCCTTCGAAGGCCTGGCAGCATCTCATCGCAAGATTTCCCGCGCTGGCGGCCGGAGCGCTGCAGACCGTCGGCAACCGATTGCAGGACACCCAGGCCCGCGTCCTGGAAATGTCCAGCGAACAGGTCGAGCAGCGCATCGCGCACGCGCTCCTCCGCCTGGCCAAGCAGGCCGGCCGCAAGGTCGAACGGGGCGTCGAGATCGATTTCCCGATCAGCCGACAGGACGTCGCCGAAATGACCGGCACCACCTTGCACACGGTCAGCCGAATCCTCAGCGCATGGGAGCAGCAGGGCCTCGTCGAGGGTGGACGGCAGCGCATCGTCCTGCGCGAGCCGCACAAGCTGTTTGGACTGGCGGAAGGCCGCAGCAAGGAATGACGGGTCGCCGCTAGGCACTGCCGGCCACCAATCGCAGCTTCGCCAGAACAGCGTGTGTAGACGCCCCACGGCGCGCTTCGTTGTGCGGCAACAAACAGCGAAGCCAATCCGGCATTTCGGAAGAAGGTTGCTTTTGCGCAAAGAGCGCTCGCTGCACCAGGCGCATAAGGGGGACGCGGATTTCAGAAGCAGACACCGAAAGGATCGTGTCATGATCACCCGCCGTACCGCAATGCTGGGCGCTGCCGTCGCCGCCCTTGTCGCCGCCGCCCCGGCGCTGGCCGCCGACGATCTCAAGCTGCCGCGGCAGGCTGTCGAACTGGTCGCGCCGCCCTTTGTGCATCCGCACCAACAGGCGACCAAAGAAGGTCCCAAGATCATCGAGTTCAGACTGACGATCAAGGAAAAGGAAGTCGTCATCGACGACGCCGGCACCAAGTTTCAGGCCATGACGTTTGACGGCTCGATGCCTGCGCCGATGATGGTGGTGCATGAAGGCGACTACGTCGAGGTGACACTGGTCAATCCCGACACCAATACGATGCCGCACAATATCGATTTCCATTCCGCCACCGGCGCCTTGGGCGGCGGCGCGCTGACCCACGTCAACCCCGGCGAGCAGGTGGTCCTGCGCTGGAAGGCAACGCGCACCGGTACGTTCGTCTATCACTGTGCGCCCGAAGGCATGATCCCCTGGCACGTCGTGTCCGGCATGCACGGCACCGTGATGGTGCTGCCGCGTGACGGGTTGAAGAGTCGCGAAGGCAAGCCGCTGCGTTACGATCGCATCTACTACATCGGCGAGAACGATCTCTACGTGCCGAAGGACGCGAACGGAAAA
>PNLC01000006.1 GCA_013822885.1 Bradyrhizobium sp. | reverse complement strand
GGCCGTCGGTGCCGCCGGTGTCGAAGCCGGCTTTTGTCAGCCGGGTCTGCAGCTCCTGCACTTCGGGAAGCGTAAGCGCGCGTTCGGAGCCGGGGAAGGGACGGATGAACGGCGGCGCGCCCAGAATGCGGTCGCCGAGATGGCAGATCGCCAGCGCGTAGTTCATCGACGGATTGTAGCTCTTCACCGAATAGAAGTTCGGCCCCAGCAGGAACGCCGGACCGCCGGCCACCGGCACCCACATCTGTGCGGATGCGTTCGGCTGCGGAAACGGCTTGCCGTCGGCGCGGGTGACGCCGGCGCTGGTCCACGCCGCATAGGTTCGGTTGCCGCCCGAGGCTGCACCTGATGCGTTGACTTCGTAGCCCCAATGTTCGCCGCGGTGATACTTGCCGCGGTTGAGCAGATAGCGCGCGCTGGAGCCGAGCGCGTCGTCGGGCTTGCCGAACGGCGAGACACGGCCGTCCTTGTCGTAATCCATGCCGACGTTGAGCCAGACTTCCGGCATCCACTGCGTATGCCCCATCGCGCCGGCCCAGGAGCCGCGCATCTCCTCCGGCGTTCCCCAGCCGCGGTCGACGATCTTGAGCGCGTTGATCAGTTCGGTTTCCCAATAGGTACGGCGGCGCGGTTCGTTCCAGGCCAGCGCCGCAAGCGCTGGAAAGATCGGCCGCATGTGGTTCTGCTGCACCAGCGGGTCGCCATAGGCCGATTCAACGCCCCACAGCGCCAGCAGCGTGCCGCGCTCGACGCCGAAATCCCGCTCGATCCGGGCGAACAACGCCTCGTTTTTCTTCAGGGCTTCGCGGCCGTTGATGATGCGCCAGTCCGAGGCGCGGCGATTGATGTATTGCCAGATATGTTCGTGGAATTCCGGCTGCTTCTGCATCTGCCGGAATACGCTCATGTCGGGTTCGATGCGGCCCATCACCCGGGTCCAGGTCGCATCCGAAATGCCCTTGGCGAGCGCACGGGCGCGAAAATTATCGCGCCACTGGTCGAAGCCGGGAGGGGCGGCAAACGCGGCAAGCGGCGTGGCGAGCAGGGCGCCGGCGCCGATGCTGGCCTGCAGCAACGCGCGGCGGGTCGGGGCTATTCTGGAATCGGGCTGTTTCATGCCGGCATTCTAGCGGCACGGGCGGCCAGCGCCAAAAGCCATGACGCCGCGGGAACCGGAATTTTCCGACAAACTTTCCGGGATTTCACTTGCCGCACCCGCCCATGGACGGGGTGCAAAGGCCTCATATAATGATCGGGAGAACCGACAACAAAAGGCGAGAGAAAAATGACGCATGCCCGCAGCGAGTACAAGGATTTCATGTCGCTGACGCCGGACGCCTACGGTGCCGTGCTGGCGCTCGGTCAGGTCGCGGCCAAGGCGGGGATGGACAAACAACTGCTCGAATTGATCAAGCTGCGGGCGTCGCAGATCAACGGTTGTGCCTTCTGCGTGCAGTTTCACATCATGGAGGGCGAAAAGCTCGGCGTGTCCGCCGACAAGCTCAACCTCGTGGTGGTCTGGCGCGAGGCGCCGCAGTTCTCGCAGCGCGAACGGGCGGCGCTGGCATGGACGGAAGCACTGACCTTGCTTAGCGAGGGCGTCAGCGATGAAGTCTATGCGCAGGCGAGTTCCGAATTCTCCGAGAAGGAACTCGCCTATCTCACGTCCGCAATTGCCTCGATCAATGTGTGGAACAGGTTCGGCGCCGCTTTTCGCTGGACTCCGCCGGCGCGGAAGCCGGCTGTCGGCGCGGCGGCCTCGTAGGCGTTACTATTTCTCCTGAATTCGACGCAGATAATCGACGATCTCCAAAATTCGCTTTCTTGTAACCTCCTCAGGGTCGCAAGGCATATCCAGCAACGAATCAATCGGCTTAGGTTGGTAGCCTTTGCTTTGCCGACCCGACGGGGGTCCATGTCGACAACCCCAAATTGGCATTTCGAGCCTGCGATGCTGGACTGCGCCTCGGCCATCCACTATCGCTGCTATTGCAGTGGCGGAAAAGACACCGTTGTTATTCCTGGCGAGGGCCGTCAAATCGGCCGGCTTGCGTTTCAGTTTTCCGGTCATCGGGCCCGCACCCTTGCCATCCGCACCGTGGCACTCCGCGCATTTTGACAGAAACTCGGTCCGGCCGTTGTCGAGATCCTGAGCCTGGACGAGGGCATTGGTTGCGAACAGAACCGGGGCGATCAGGAGGGCTCTGATATCGATCATCAGCGCCGACCCTAGGCGGTCAAGATGGAAGGCTCATTGCGCCATCTTGATGCCAAGTCTCATCCTCTCATCCTTGAAGACGACGGCGATGGCATCAATGACGCGTATGCCGGGATTGGCCTTGCAGTGGACGATGATCTCGTGCTCGAGCCTCTTGGCTCTATCTGGCTTTGCAAGGTGCTTTTTCGCAAGTCCATTGTACCAACCGCTATACCAGGCGACCAAGAGATCAGCGTCTTCCTGGAATGTGCCGGCTAGCTGTGCACACGTTAGTTTCTGAACGTCGATATATCCATTGGCGTCGGCATACGCACTAAGCGGCACTTGTGCGTGAGCACTTGCTGCTGTCATTGACACAGCCGCGGCCACTGCAAGTAAACTCTTGTACATTTCGCGCTCCTATGTCGACCGGATGAAGTCTGGCTTGGCTACCTCTTGGAAACCTTGAGTGGATCGATGTTCCAGGTTCGACCATTGATCTCGATCAACGATCCTCCAGACGACACAAGGCGCGGGAAGTCGCCCTGGTGAGCAGGGAGATACGACAGTAACAGGCTTTCTCACGCGCTTGTGAAGGGGTGGATTACCGCACTGCACGGTTCGTCGTCGGGCAAGTGCTACGGTCATCCGCCGATATACGGATGCTCACGCGTTGAAACTCATGCTCTTACGACGTTTTTATCTCGCCTTGATCCTGGTCTTGTGCCTGCCGGCAATCACGCCCTCATACGCGCCGGCGCAAGACGCCGCCGGGCTGGTGAAGGCAGAACTGCTTGCCGAGCCCGCTTCCATTGCACCGGGCGAGCCCTTCACGGTCGGCATCAAGCTGTCAATGAGGGAGCATTGGCACACGTACTGGCGTAATCCCGGCGATTCCGGCGAGCCGACGCAGGTGACATGGAAATTGCCGAAAGGCTTTGTGGCCGGCGAGTTTGAATGGCCGGCACCGTCGCTGATCCGGGTCGGTCCGGTCGCGAGCTTCGGCTACGAAGGCGATGCGATCCTGCTTGCGCGCATCACGCCTCCGCGCGACGTGAGATCCGGTACGACAGTTAGTCTTGCTGCTGACATCGCCTATATCGTCTGCGAAAAAATCTGCATTCCCGGCGAAGCTTCGGTCTCCCTTTCGCTCCCTGTGTCCGAGCGGAGTGCTTCAGCACCGACCAATGCAATATTCGACGCGGCGCGCAGCAAACTGCCGCAGCCGTCACCGTGGAAGGCGACATTCAGCACCGAAGCAAAGGCAATTACGGTGTCCCTGCGCGCACAAGGCGATGCGATCCGTGAGGCGCAGTTCTTCCCCTACGACAACACGCTGATTGACAACGCCGCCCAACAGGTCTTGCGAACGGACGGACAGACTACGCAAATCTCCATCGAGCGCAGCCAGATTGCGAAAACAATCCCGCAGCGCATCAATGGCGTTCTGGTATTGCAGGAGGATGTCGGCGGAACAATCGCCTCGCATGCTTTTGCAATCGAGGCGACGCCATCAGCGGGGTCCGCGGCGGGAGAAGGCGGCATGACGCTCCTCTATGCCGTGGTCTCCGCGTTGATCGCAGGTGTCATCCTCAACCTCATGCCCTGCGTCTTTCCGGTGCTTTCGATCAAGATCCTGCATCTGACGGAACACAGGGCCGAGACGCCACGTCGCGTTCGCTTGCATGGCATGGCCTATGCGCTGGGAGTGCTTGCCTGCTTCACCGTGCTGGCAGGTGTCCTCCATGGACTGCGCGCCGCCGGGGCAGAGATCGGCTGGGGCTTTCAATTGCAGTCGCCGCTCATGGTCGCGAGCCTGGCGTTCATTCTGTTCGCGCTGGGATTGAGCCTGTCCGGCATTCTGACCATTGGCACGTCGCTGACGCGGGTCGGCGGCAGCCGCCTGCTGCAGCAGGGAGGCTTGTCCGGGTCCTTTTCCGCTGGCGTGCTGGCGACCGTGGTGGCGACACCGTGCACGGCGCCATTCATGGGCGCGTCGATTGGCTTTGCGTTGACGCAGCCGTTTGTTGTCGGGCTTGCCGTTTTCCTCGCGCTCGGACTTGGGCTGGCATTGCCGTTTCTGATCCTCGCTTTCGTGCCGGGTCTGCAGCGGTTGCTGCCGCGGCCGGGACGCTGGATGGAAACACTCAAACAATTCCTCGCGTTCCCGCTCTACGCGACGGTGGCCTGGCTGATCTGGGTTCTCAGTTTCCAGGTGGGGGCGACGGGCTTGCTTGCCGCACTGGCCGCGCTCGTGCTGATCGCTTTCGGCGCGTGGGCCTATCATGTTTCACAAGGGCAGAGCCATGTCCTGGGGCGCGCCTTTCAAGGCGTCGCTGTCGGCTCGGTTATCGGCGCGATTGCTCTGGCCATTGTCATTGGCCAGAGCAATCCGACCGGACCAAAGGCGGAGGTCTCCTCCAATGCCGGTTCCGACGCTTTCAGTGATCAGAAACTCAATGCGCTTCTCGCATCCGGAGAGCACGTTTTCGTCAACATGACGGCGGCATGGTGCATTACCTGCCTCGTCAACGAACGGACCACCCTGTCGACCGGCGCTGTGCGTGAGGCCTTTGCCAGCAAGCGCATCACTTATTTGAAGGGCGACTGGACCAACCGCAATCCGGAAATCACGCGCCTCCTCGAGAAATTCGGCCGCAGCGGTGTGCCTCTCTATGTGCTATATCGTGCCAATGCCGAGCCCGTGTTGTTGCCGCAGATTCTGACGCAATCACTCGTGCTGCAAGCGCTTGAGAAAATCTGAAGTCATGTTGCCCTGGAACTGGAGATAGAAATGAATAGACGCGCGTTTACGACGATGTTCGCCACCTCCGCCGCCGTTCTGCTCGTGGCCGTCGGGCCGTCACACGCAGAGATGAAACCCGGCGCGCCGGCTCCGGCGTTCTCGGCGGTGAACAGTGAAGGCAAGACGGTGAACCTCAATGACTATCGCGGCAAGACGATCGTGCTTGAGTGGACCAATGATGGATGCCCCTACGTTCGCAAGCACTATGGCAGCGGAAATATGCAGGCGTTGCAGAAGAAATGGACCGACCAGGGTATCGTCTGGCTGTCCGTAATTTCATCTCCGCCCGGCGAGCAGGGTTTTGCGGATGGCACGCGCGCCAATTCATTGACTGCCGACCGCAAGGCGACGCCGACTGCGGTGTTGCTGGATCCCCAGCAACAGGTTGCAAAGGCCTACGGCGCGACGGTTACGCCGCATATGTACATCATCAAGCCGGACGGCACGCTCGCCTATGCCGGTGGTATCGACGACAAACCGTCGACGCGCACCGACGACATCAAGGGTGCCAAAAACTTTGTCGATGAGGCGCTGGTTGAATTGAAGACTGGCAAACCAGTGTCCAATCCTGCGACGCGCGCTTATGGCTGTGCGGTGAAATACTCGTCGTAAGGTTTCGCGCGGCTCGGCGCGAGTCCGAGACAACCGATGAGGCTTGCGGCAATCAGTGGTCGCGGCCTCGTTGCGCGCTGTGGCGAAGACCACCTTCCGGCAGCGCGTGCGCCACGGCGGCGGCCGGAGGTTCGGCGCCGAACTCGCGGCCACGGCCGCGGATCAGGCGTTCGTAGGACGAGATCAGCGTGGTGTAGGGATTGACCCAGAGCCAGCCATCGCGGGTGAACACCTGGATGTCGAAGTGCAGGTGGTAGCTGGTGCCGTTCGGAAAATCGAGATAGTTCGACACCACGCCGATCTTCTCGCCCTCGACGACCTGGCGGCCGCTGAGAATCCCGTCCGCGTCCATGCTTGGCGGGTTCATGTGCATGTAGCGGAAGCGGATGTGCTCGCTGCTCGTGTTGATCTGCAGCGTGGCTGCCTCCTGCTTCGGTGAACGGATCAGGACGCCGTCGCGGACGGCGACGACGGCCTGCCTCCGCGGATGGCAGTGACTTCCGCTCTCGCCGTTCAGCAGGCAGGGCGCGGGGCGAATGTCCTGGCCCTGATGGCCGAATCCGGCGGGGCATTGCCCGACCTGGAAACTGCGGGCTTCGCAAAAATTGTCGCGCCACGAATATACGCCGCTGCGCTCGCCGGACTTGCGCTTGAACGATTGCGAACTGACGATGGCCGGGGCCTTCTCCAGCGGAAAGCGGATTTGCGAATAGACGGCGAGGTCGGCATGGCCGCCGCGCTTGCGTGCGCCGCTGCGGGCAATGATGTCGCCGCTGGGGTGATAGGTGAACTCGGGCGAAGCTGCTCCGGGCCGTTCGGTAATATCGGATGAGGTACCGTAGCGCGGTCGCGCCGGCTGTCCGCCGGCGATGCGCAGCGCCTTCAGGAAACGCTCGGCGATCGGATAGGCCTCCCGGCAGGCCAGCCGGCGGGGGCGCGGCGCCGAGTCGAGGCACTGGATCGACACCACGTAGGGAACGCCGAAGCGGGTGAAGGCGTAGCGCACATGGCCTTCGCGGATGAAGCGGCGCATGTCCGGATACTGCCCCGCCAGCGATTTGACTGGCGTGCCCTTGCCGCCGCGCGGGTCGGCGAGATCGTAGATCAGGTTCGAGCCCGTGATCTGCACCTCGATCGGCCTGGCGAACTTCCTCTGTGGAAGGCCGTCGCCTTCGTCGGGATCCAACGAAAACACGGCATCGTAGCCGGAGGGGCCGGCGTGAAACAGGTCGGCGTTGAAGTCCGCCTGATAGCGCGACAAATCTCGGTCTGAAGCGCCGTCCGCGCCGGCTTCGAGATAGCCCGCAGTGTCGAACGGCAACAGCACCGGTACGGGGCTGCGTCCGATGCCGGCAAAAATCGGCGATGTGATCGCGTTCAATTGCACCAGCGCGGGCGTCGAACGCGGGTCCCACGCCGGCACCCGCCGCTGGCCGGCGAACGTGAGTCGGGCGGCGACCGCCGGCTCAGTGCCGATCTCGGAACGGAACTGTTCGAGCGCCTCGCGCCACTGCACGCGGATAGCCGAGACCGCAGGCGTTCTGAACACTTCCGCGGAAGCACTGGTCGCCGTGACGGAAAGCAAACACAAGGCCGTCAACCAGCGCGAAAGCAAGGTGACAGCCGTTTTGTTCAATGCATCGCCCCCAGCGCGGCCTCCCCGCAAATCCAGTGCGCCAGCTCAATCCTTGGCGCGCTCGACGTAGGAGCCGTCTTCGGTCATCACCACGATCCGTGTGCCGGTTCCGATATGCGGCGGAACCGCGGTGCGCACACCGTTGGAAAGGATAGCAGGTTTGTAGGAGGAAGAAGCGGTTTGACCCTTGGTGACCGGCTCGGTATCCACCACTTCCAGCGTCGCGCGCTGGGGCAACTGGATCGCCACCGGATTCATGTCGTGAAGCGAAAGCTTCACGGTCATGTTTTCCTGCAGGTAGGGCGCGGACGAACCCACGATCTCCTTGGAGACCTGGACCTGATCGTAGGTCTCGGTGTTCATGAAGTGAAAGCCGTCGGCGTCCTCATAGAGATAGTTGAAGTTCGTATCCTCAACGGTCGCCTTCTCGACCTGGTCGGTGGTCTTGTAGCGCTCCGAAACCTTCACGCCATCGCCGATGCGGCGCATTTCGATCTGGCTGACCGGGGTTCCCTTGCCGGGATGAATGTTCTCGGCGGTCAGAACGACGTAAAGCCTGCCGTCCTGCTCGATGATGTTGCCCTTGCGGATAGAACTGGCGATGACTTTCAAAGCTGTTTTCCTGAATTTCTGGCCTTCGGCCAATCCGGACATCGGTGTCCTGCGGGCCAATAAGGCGGTTTCGGGCTGCAACATACTGATTTTGACCGTCGATGCCAGCGTTTTGCCGCCTTTCGAGGCGGATCGCCCGAGGGCGTGAATCACACGATTGCGCAGCGACTTATGACGGTCTGTGGCAGTGCAAGTTGATGGCTGTGCCAGCCAATAGCGATGGCGTTGAGGCGAGGCTTCAAATGGATCGCGAAGATCAATAGGTACAGGGAGGTGCGTCGGTGTTCGCATGGACAAGCCGGGCGGCTTTCGACAAGAAATGACCTGCCTCCCGCCGAATCTTGCGGCTTCCTCCGGCTTGCGGTATCGGTGCAAAGAAAGCCGAATGATATCAATGATATTGGCCGATTCTCTGAACTCGTTCACGGGCTCGCTGGCTGACGCGCCGGGGCGGCCGTCGCAGGACCGTTGGTAATGACCGGGACCGACCAGCCGTCGCCATGGTGGGCAGCGACGCGGCACGCCGATCGCAAGCCGTTCCTGATGGCGCGGAATGCGATCACCAGGGCGGTGCGGGCCTGGTTCGACGAGCAGCGCTTTGTGGAAGTGGAGACCCGGGTCCTCCAGGTCTCGCCGGGCAACGAGACGCATCTGCACGCGCCTCGCACCGAAATTGTCGGCGGAGACGGCACGCGTGCGACGCGCTATTTACGGACCTCGCCGGAGTTCGCCGCCAAGAAATTGCTCGCCGCCGGCGAGGACAGAATCTTCGAGTTTGCGCGCGTGTTCCGCGACCGCGAGCGCGGCGACCTGCATCTGCCCGAGTTCACCATGCTGGAATGGTATCGCGCGAACGCAAGCTACGATGCCGTCATGGCCGACAGCGTCGCCGTGATCGCGCATGCGGCGCAGGCGACCGGGATCGGCCGGTTTTCGTTTCGCCGCAGGACGGCCGATCCGTTCGCCGAGCCGGAACTTTTGACGGTGGCTGCCGCATTCGAGCGCTTCGCGGGGATTGATCTGCTGGCCACCATCAGGGATGGCGAGGGGGACCGCGCGGCGCTTGCTGCGGCGGCAGGTGCGCGGGTACGCGTCACCGAAGATGACACCTGGTCGGATATTTTCAGCAAGGTGCTGGTCGAGCACGTCGAACCAAATCTCGGGCAGGGACGTTTGACCGTGCTGTTCGAATATCCTGTGCCGGAGGCCGCACTGGCGCGCACGAAGGTATCCGATCCGCGCGTTGCCGAACGGTTCGAGATCTATGCCTGCGGCGTCGAACTCGCCAACGGCTTTGGCGAGTTGACCGACGCGGCCGAACAACGCCGCCGTTTTGTTGCGGCGATGGACGAAAAAGCGCGACGCTATGGCGAGCGATATCCGCTCGATGAGGAATTCCTCGCCGCGGTCGCGGCGATGCCGCCGTCGAGCGGCGTGGCGCTCGGCTTCGATCGGCTGGTGATGCTGGCAAGCGGCGCGCTGCGGGTGGATCAGGTGGTATGGACGCCACCGGCAGGTGAACAATGAACAGGATAGATCCGAAACTGGCGGCAACGCTGCGGCAACCGGCCGAGCTGGTCGAGCGCGGGCTCGCGCCGGCAGCCGATCTCGCCGACCTCGAACGGGTCGCCGCGCGCTATGCGATCGCCGTGACGCCCGAGATTGCCGGCCTGATCGATCGCGAAGACGCCTACGATCCGATCGCACGGCAGTTCATACCGAGCGCGCTGGAACTCGTGAACACGTCAGGCGAAAGCGCCGATCCGATCGGCGACGATACGCATTCGCCGGTCCCCGGCATCGTGCATCGCTATCCGGACCGGGTGCTGTTCAAGCTGGTGCATGTCTGCGCGGTGTATTGCCGATTCTGTTTTCGCCGCGAAATGGTCGGACCCGGCAAGGAGAACGCGCTGTCGGAGGCCGCCTATCGCGCCGCGCTGGACTATATCCGCGCGCACGGCGAGATCTGGGAAGTCATCCTCACCGGCGGCGATCCGCTGATGCTGTCGCCACGGCGGCTGGCCGAGATCATGGCGGACCTCGCAGCCATCGGGCATGTCAAGATCGTGCGCATCCACACGCGTGTGCCCGTGGCGGCGCCCGCACGAATCGACGGCGATATGGTCAGTGCGCTACGCGTAGAGGGCGCGACGACGTGGGTCGCCATTCATGCCAATCATCCGCGCGAACTGGCAGCCGAGGCCCGCGCCGCCTGCGCGCGGCTGGCGGATGCCGGCATTCCGCTGGTGAGCCAGTCGGTGCTGCTGCGCGGCGTCAACGACGATGCAGGAATCCTCGAGGCCCTGATGCGGGCCTTCGTCGAGTGCCGGATCAAGCCCTACTACCTGCATCATGGCGATCTCGCGCCGGGAACCGCGCATCTGCGCACCACGATTGCGCAGGGCCAGGAACTGATGCGGAGCCTGTGGGGCCGCGTTTCCGGCCTGTGCCAGCCTGATTATGTCCTCGACATTCCCGGTGGCCATGGAAAGGCGCCGATCGGCCCGAATTATTTGTCGCATGCAAGTTCCACCGAATGTGAATTATCTTCGGAAACGCGGTATCGTATCGTGGACTATTGCGGCGACGTTCATCTCTATCCGCCAGAGCCGTGATCGGGCGATGACGGAGGAAGGCGATCGAAAGCCGGAGCCACCGGAAGATGAGGGCAGTCGCGCGATCGAGAACATAGTGATGCTCGGCTTCTTCGTGGTGCTGGTCGCGGCCGGAATCTGGTTGCTGGGCACCATGGCCGATGTACGGAAGGCGCAGGACTGCGCGGGCCAGGGACGCCGCAATTGCGGGACGATCGAAGCGCCGGCGCGGTAGACAGGACACAACGGACGAACAACGGGAGAACCAAGATGCGGAAAACAATCCTTTCAATAGCGCTGGTGGTTCTGCTCGGCGGCCCTGATGTGTTGGCGCAGGGGTCGTCATCCGTTTCGAAGAATTCGGGTGGGTCCACGATACAGGCGCCGGTCGGCCATCGGCAGCCGCGGCCGTCTGATTTGCCCAACAGCGGCAAGGAACAGATCGATCCGAACGATCCGCTGAGCAAGGAAAACGCAGCCCTCGACCGCAAGATCAAGAGCATCTGCCGCGGCTGCTGAGGCTGGTTGCGCTGGCATCGGCGAGTACAAATCCGCCGGAATGCTTGCAGCTGTCGCCGTCTGTTTCTCTGAGTCGCGTTGCCGTCGTTAGTAGTCGAGATCCGACAGGAACGTGGTGTTCACGACTTCGAACTCGGATGCCAGCCAGTCTTTGAGCAACGTTGCGCGCGAAAAGCGAAACGACATCAAGTCGGTGGTGCTGCACTTCACCGCGTGGTGATCGATGCCCGAAATATCGAGCAGGGCTTCAAAGCTGGCCTGGCGATCCTCGCGATTCTCCACCTCGGCGTAGTAGACCGTCTGGTCGAATTTTCCGATCGTCCAGCAGAACTGGATGTGCGCTGGGTCAGAGGCAGCGAAGGCCGGAATTGGCGCAAGGAAAATCGCAATCAAGAGCAATCGAACGACGGGGTTGATCATCGCACTGTCCAAAAAAATTGAATGTGCCGGGAAATCGTTTGGTCGGAATGGGGTCAAAGTCGCGCTATGTGGCATCAGGACAATATTGCGGAATGCAATTCCTCCATGTGACATACGCCACAGGTTGATCAATTTTCCCGGCACGATCTCGGCGTCGATCGAACGGGAGCAGGGCACGCCGATTGCGTGCCCTGCGTCGCATCGTTTGACTGGATTCTATGCCGAACGTTCCCGAAGTTCCCGGCCCCGCACATTGCGTCTCGCGGTGACCGCATTAGCAAGCGCGTTCAACGCCGATACCGTCGTTTCCCAATCGATACAGCCGTCCGTGATGCTCTGCCCGTAGATCAGCGGCGTGCCTGGCACTACGTCCTGGCGACCAGCCACAAGATTGCTCTCGATCATCACGCCGGTGATGCGCTGTTCGCCGCGGGCCAGCTGCCCCGCAATATCGGCAACGACGAGCGGCTGGTTCTCCGGCTTCTTTGAACTGTTGGCGTGGCTGGCGTCGATCATGATTCGCGACGCCACACCGGCGCGGGAAAGCTCCAGCGCGGCGGCATCGACGCTGGCGCGGTCGTAGTTCGGCATGTGACCGCCGCGCAGGATGATGTGGCAGTCCTCGTTGCCGGATGTCGCTGCAATCGCCGAGCGTCCGCCCTTGGTCACCGCCATGAAATGGTGGGGATGCGAGGCCGACTTCACCGCGTCGGCGGCGATGCGCACATTGCCGTCGGTGCCGTTCTTGAATCCGACCGGGCAGGAAAGCCCGGATGCGAGTTCGCGATGGATCTGGCTCTCGGTGGTGCGCGCGCCGATCGCCGCCCACGCGACCAGGTCGGCGATGTATTGCGGCGTCGTCATGTCCAGGAATTCAGCGCCGGCCGGCAGGCCGATATTGTTGACCGCGGACAGTACGTTGCGGGCAAGCCGCAGCCCCCTGTTGATGTCGAAGGAGCCGTCGAGACCGGGGTCGTTGATCAATCCCTTCCATCCGACGGTCGTGCGCGGCTTCTCGAAATAGACGCGCATCACGATCTCGAGGCGGTCGGCAAGCTGCTCGCGCAAGGCGGCGAGGCGCTCGGCGTATTCTACCGCAGCGACGGGATCGTGGACCGAGCAGGGGCCGACAACGACCAGCAGGCGGTCATCGGTCCCGTTCAGGATGGCGTGGATGGCGTTCCTTGCCGCCATCACGATACGCGTCGCGGTCAGCGTGCGCGGTATCTCGCGCATCACGTCCTGCGGGGTACTCAGCTCTTTCAGTTCGCAAATTCGAAGGTCGTCGGTGGTGCTCAACACGGCTGTGGCTCCTGTTTAGTGGGAACCTGCCGGCCAAATAAAAAGCCGCCAGGTTTTGGCGGCTGTTCGGATTTCTTGGCTTCAATTCGTCAGATTGAGCGCGAACCTCCCACCGCCAGCGAGCTGTCGAAGCTAAAATACCAATAGTTGCTGGCGGCGACGTTGATCATGGCGGGGTCTATAGCGCACGGATTGAGGCTTGTCATCCCCCTTGATCGTTCGCGGGTCAAACCCTCCCCGCGTCAGGATTTGCGCGCAGCGAGCGCCATGCCGACCAGCGAGGCGCCGCCGAGCACGAGGTTGATCCCGACCAGCAGGCCGATCGCCCATTCGGCCGTGTTAGGCAGGCCGGAGATGATCAGGAAGGCAATCAGGAGGTCCATCAGTCCGGACACCAATAGCCACGACCACCGCTCCGACAACTCGCGCCGGTGTTCGAGCGCGTACATGATGGTGATGACACCCTCGGCCAGAAAATAGGCGCCGACGACGATGGTGAGCGTGAGGACGCCCTGCGCTGGATTCGCCAGCAGGATGCCGCCGGCGATAACGGCCAGCGCCGCCGAGAACAACGACCACCAGAATCCCGGCATCTGCTGCGCCCAGTAGGTGACGAACAGTCCAGCAACGCCGCTGATCAGGAACATCCAGCCGATGAATATCGTGACGGCGAGGCTCGCCAGCGGCGGCACGATCATCGCAGCCAGGCCGAGGACGGCGAGCACGATGCCTTCGAACAGGAACGCTTTCCAATGCGCCTGCACCGCGGCTCGCATTTCGGACTGCAGTTTGGAGATGTCGAAGTCCTTGCCGGAATCTTGGGGAACGGTCACTGGAAACTCCCGGGGCCTGCCGCGCCGAATGGAGCACCAGTACAGCCAGCGCGTATCCCGGGGAAGGAATTTGTTGTTCGATCGCGTTGAGCGAAATCAACGACGGACGGAAGAAATTCAGCCTGGTTCTGTTGCAGAGGAAAATCCGTCTGACGATGTCCGGATCCGGTTGCGGCCGAAAACATAGACGGCCGACGTGGCAAGCAGTAGCGCGAGGCCGATCAGGATCGACGTGGCCCCGAGCGGAATGAGCAGCAGCGACGCCTGGCGCTCCGGGTGAACGAACCAGTGGTGCAGCGAAGTCAGCACGAAGGCCACGCCGACAAAGCTCGCGCCGCCGCCGACCACGAGCAAGGCCCACATTCGCCGCAACTGGGTCAGCCGTTCGCGTGCGATTTCGGTGCGCGGTGCATGATGCCGGCCGACGCGCCGTACCAGGCGGACGGCAAACCCGATCGAACTGAATCCGATCAGCAGGCTTGCCGCGCCGAGCAGCATTCTGGTCCCCGAACCGAGGTCGGGATGCTTCTGCAGCGTCAGCAACGGAAAATCGAACGCGGCATGCAACGCGATCGGTGCGAACAGTGCCAGCGCCCAGCTCGAGTAGCGCGACCAGTCGCGGTGATGCCGGTTGGCGCCGAGCGCCGTTCCGGCGCGCGCGATGGCGATATAGGCGCCTGCGATGATGCCGAGGGCGCCGTGAAACGGCACGGTCAACACGCTGCGCAGGGCGGCCAGAGACCGCCACATGTCGGAATGCTGCACGAGATAGGCGAGGTTTTCGTAGGCCGCGAAGCCGAGGCCGGCGGCCGCGCCGTAGATCACGGTGTCCATCGGGTCGGCGAGGTTGCGGCGGCGCATCGACACGACGACGATGACCAGAATCTTCACGATCTCTTCGGGCGCTGCGACCCCGAACACCGAACGCAGGCCCTGTGTCATCCAGGGATTTCCGGGCACAGCTAGGATCGCGGCAAAGGGGGCGCGCGCAATTCCCAGCAGCGAAATGCTGGCGGCCCCGAGCACGAAGGCGAGCCACACCCGCGCGGGCGGGCCGGGGCGCTCGTCGGCGGCGATGACCAGCCACAGCAGCAGCAACGCCGGCGCGATGGCGGCGACGCCGATCGATGTCGGGAGGGCCTGGAGCAGCAGCATGCAGGGAGCTTTACCTTCGTCCGAACGAAAATGGCCGTAAATTCAGCCGTTTGCAACAAAGCCCTACGCGACTCGTTGTCGCCAAAGCCGGTCCTTCATTCCGAATTTGCCGCGCTGGCCGGCCCGATCGAATATCAGAGGTGTGTTCGCCCGTCCAAGACGCCGGTTCACACCACGGTCATATCCGGCGGGGCACCATCTGCCTCTCATTGCGCCAGCAGGCGCCGGCACGCTTCGACGAAGACCTGCGCGCCGGTGACGATGTCGGCATCGTCGGTATTCTCGGTCCAGTGATGGCTGATACCGCCGATCGAGGGCACGAACAGCATGCCGGACGGCATGATGGTGGAGAGGATCTGGGCATCGTGGCCGGCGCCGCTCGGCATGCGGAGCGACCTGCCGCCGGCGAGGCTTGCGCTGGCGGTTTCGATGGCCTGCTGGATCGATGCATCCATCATCGCGGGCGCGCCGGTGCGGATACGCTCGACCGCAACGCTGCAACGGCCTTCGGCGGTGGCCTCTGCGGCCATTCTGCCAAGGAGTTCCTCGAGGCGTGCGATCACGGCCGGGTCGTCGTCGCGGATCTGGAACAGCATTTCGGCACTGCCCGGGATGATGCTCGGCGCACCCGGATCGAGTGTGATGCGGCCGGTGGTCCACACCGTGCGCGGCCCGCAGACGGCTGGAAAGCGATCGTCGATCGCGACGCAGAATCTGGCGAGCGCGAGGCCCGCATCGCGGCGCACCGCCATCCGCGTCGTGCCGGCGTGGTTTTGCTCGCCGGTGAAGATGATGCGGTATTGCCAGATGCCGACGATGGAGGTGACGATGCCGATCTTCAGCGCATCGCTTATGAGCCTCTCGCCTTGCTCGATATGGGCTTCGAGATAGCCGATGTGCCGGCCGCTTTCGGCCGTGACGCGCGGCCGGCCGGCAAGTCCGACCTCGCGCAGCGCCTCGCGCATGGTCCTGCCGTTGTTGCGGTCGCGCGCGGCGTCGATATCGGTTTCGGTGAGGGCGCCGACATAGGACCGGCTGCCGAGGAAACTGCCGAAATGGCCTTCCTCGTCAGACCATGCTGCGACCTCGACCGCGCCGGGAATGTTCGGGTCCGGATTGATGACGCGGGCCGCTTCGAGCGCATAGACCACGCCGAGCGGTCCGTCGAGCCAGCCTGCGTAATTCTGGCTCTCAAGATGCGAGCCTGCCAGCAGCTTCGGCCCGGGCTTCGTGCTGGTTCCGATCACGTTGCCGATGCCGTCGATCTCGCTCGCAAGGCCCGCCTCGGGGAACCGCTGCGTGAGCCATTCGAGCGACCGCATATGCGGTTCCGAAAACGTCGGCTTGTGAACGCCGGTCTTGTAGGCGCCGATTTCGCGCAGCGCGTTGAGATCGGCAACGACACGAGCACCATCCACGCGGGAAAGATCGTCAACCATTCAACTTACAAGCCTTGTCTTGAAACCGTTGTTCTCCGGAGTAGAACAAAGTTCCCGAGCTGTCGCCCTATGTTCTCCTATCCGGACGACAGAATGCCCAGCGCGACAACGGCAAGCCACAGTACAATCACCAGCGCGGCAACCGCGCCGGCAGTTATCCTGGTTTTCTCCTTGAACGTGTAGTCGCGCATGTGTTTCCGCAAAAGCTGCTGAGGGGGCATCATAGGCTGATGCGAGTGCGAGCGACAGCAGGGTACAGCGCCGTGCGAACAAATCCAAAAATGCTGGGCAAAAACACTCAAGCGGAATGGCGACGCGCGGCCAAACTGCCGGGCCAGGTAGCGAAAACGGCGACTTGGCCCGGCGTCATCAATGAAAAGACTATTGGCAATTGTACATGATGCCGTCGCCACCCTTGATCGCGGTGCCGGGCGTGCATCCGATGCCGTTACGCGCCGCGTAGTCAGGCCAGCCGGAGTAGCTGTATCCAACACCACTCCACGGGCCACCCATGTAGTAGGCTCTCACGGCGTACCAGGATGGGTTGGAAGTATAGACAGCATTCGAGGCGTAACCAGTTCTGACATAGACCCGCGCCGGCTGTGCCTCCGCCTTGGTGACCGACACCGATACGCCGCCTTGCTCGGACCAGCCAACCGACCACAACGTCGCACACACAACGGCCGAGGTTGCCACAGCGACCGTTCTCAAAGTCATTTTCATGGCTTCTCTCCATCAATGGATTTGTAGTTTTCCACACGTGGAACGTGTGCCTTTGCCATTGCGGAGTATTGCGATGGATCAAGGTGCTGGGGTTTTTGCGTTCGCAGGCTGAGTCGCTGCTTCCAGCATTATCAATAGGTTATCGGCGATCTCGCATGGCGGCATCGCGTTTGGAGCGTTTGGCGTGAGGCGATGGCGTCCTTGTCGCAGTCAATCGCTATGAGAAAAAGTGGCAATTGCTGGGAACTGTCCGTTCCCTCGATGTGTTAACGTCGCAAGGCAGGCAATGAGTGGAGTGTCTGCCATGTTGATTTCCCAAATCGCGTACGTCCCGCGTCCTCGCTGGAAGAGCGTCTTCTCAAGTTCGCCGAAGAAGCCCGCGCTGCGGCCAACCTCCTTGTGCCAGGCCGCGAACACGACCAACTGCTCAGGAAAGCTCTCAAAGCTGAATCACTGGCAAGCCGCTGTCGGCCGGCTGGCCGAGTGATTGCGCTCCGCGGCGTGCGTACCGCGCCTTCGATGGGACATCGACCGGAGAGAGCGATGCTTCAATATCGCGCGTGCATTCTGGATTCAGCCGGACGCTACTTCGGCCCGCCGCATGAGATGATCTGTCAGGACGACGAGGCAGCGATCGCGAAGGCTTGGCGCCTTACCGGTTACGGTGTGGAAATTTGACAAGGAACCGACTGGTCATGCGCTTGCCCGCCCGACCTCCGGAGCCGAGCCCAGAGGATAATCCGAGGGTGTAGCTCAATGGCATTGACCACGCGGTGCGCGCGGCTGCGGGACTGAAGCGATCCGCTAAAGTGATTGTTGAAAGCG
The DNA here is from genome assembly GCA_013822885.1 of Bradyrhizobium sp. GTDB lineage: Bacteria > Pseudomonadota > Alphaproteobacteria > Rhizobiales > Xanthobacteraceae > Bradyrhizobium. The sequence continues at coordinate 12,460 of PNLC01000006.1, read as the reverse complement.
AAGAAACTGAGCGCAATCTTGCGCGTTGGCGCTCCCTAGCGGAGCGCATCATTTCAGCGAAATCAATGGCCCGGAAGTAGGTTGGGGCAAATCCGGCTGCATTACGTTTCAATGCGTTTCAGGATCGCTGCCCAAACCATTCGTCGCGTCATGACCGCGCTCTGCATCGACTGCGGCGTCGATACTGCGCCCGACGATGACCGCCGCCGTCGCGGTGCGCGGACATCGGAATATTACATGGTCCACAACCACGTCTGGCTTGCGGCTGGCATGGTAAAGGCCGACCCGACCAACCTTGGCCGCGACTTTCTCTGCATCGGATGTCTTGAAGTCCGGCTGGGCCGCAGGCTGACGCCGGACGACTTCCCCGACGTGCCAGTGAACAAGCCTGATCGCTGGAACAGTCCGCGCCTCAATGCTCGCTTGGCCGGAAGGCGGTGACCGATGCCGCGCCGCAGTAAGGGATACAGGCGCGCGGCCACGGCACCGTCGCTGGACCTCCAGCCGGTGCCGGTTGCGCTCGACGTGTTCGATGTCATCGCGGCCATGTCCTTCGGCAGCCTTGATGATGCCATCAGCTACATCCGACCGCTGGTTGCCGATACGACGAAGCCGACCCGGTATCGCGCTCGCCTGCTGTGGGCAGGAGCGAAGCGCGTGCGTGATATTGCCGGTGCCGCCGCGACCCTCGATGCTTTCATGGCACTGGCCGTCGATGCGCAACTGATCAGCGACTACGACTGCGCATGGCTGGGTGCGGATGTCCGCGACAGCGAACGCCGGTTCGGCGCGCAAGATGTCAAGCACATCCTCGACTGGGCGCTGCGCGGCAACAATCCGTTCGATGATCAATGAAGCGGTGTCTGGACCAGTCCGGTTGCTGGCCCATCCATCGCACCCATCCGGTCGTAGGTTGTCACGGGCGCACGCACGAAGGCGAGTAAGTACGTGCACGATGACGCGCCGAACATGATCGAGCCGCCGCCGCGCGTCAACATGCGATGGCGAGCGCACTGCTGCAATCACCAGCAACGTCTTGAAAGAGCGCGGGCAACCGCGCACGCCGATTATCTCGGGAACAAAGCTGGTGCACTCAAGCATTCGGTGCTGGAATAGCGAAAGCGGCTGATGTTTCGCGACACCAACCGCTTTTCTGGAATGATCCAGATCAACAAAGCCATGACTGGTGGCCCTGATGACCGCTTCAACAAACCATAATCACCAGATCGAAAAATTGAAAGTGCGGAGCCGCGCCGTCGCGCGCTGGCATCGCTGTGCCTTGCTGCATCCACCACCCTGAAAATGATTGAAGCCCCGCCAGCGTCCAACTGGCAGGGCTTCGAAGCTATTCCGCCTCCTAAAGCAACCGACCACCGACCAAGGAAGTCCAGTGCCAACAACACCACACCAAGAGGAGCGGCGATGTTGTTACGACATGTAGCATGCCCGTGCGCACCCGACAATACGCTGGCGTATCTTTCCGCACTGCGCCGCGCGCTCAATCCCAGCATCAGAGCACCGCCATCCGCCCCGGAGTGAATGGCCTGCGCGTGTGTGCAGTGCGCCCCGTGGAAGTCAGCCGGAGCCGAACCTTGGGATCAAGACCGAGGGTAACCACGTCGGGCGATGGTCCGATATGATCAAGCGCAGCAATACTGCCGCGCCACGACCCGGCCCGAACAGGAGCCGGACGCACGTCATCGTTGTCGATCAAGCGATGCCGTGCCGCCGCCATTTCGATCACGCCTTTCAGCGTGGTCGCGAGGACCGCGAAGCGACTTACAGGATGACCGTAGTCTGCCCGTCAGCACCGATGTTGATGGACTTCGCCATGATCGAGCGTCGCCCGAAAGGGCCAGCGATAGTCTGTCCGAATTACGATGACAGAGACGAAAAACCCACCTTGCTTTCCCGGTCGGAGGGCGAGGTGCGTCCGCAGGCTCCTGTCGAACCGATTACGATGACCGGAGCAACAACGAACAGAGGTAGCAACCAGATGAGGTGAAAACGATGTCGAACATCAAGGATGACGAAGCAGAGAAGATGCGCCTGCGCGCGAGGGCCGCCGATCAGAAATGGCGGGCGGCGAACGGTCTGCCGACGAAGGGCTTGCCGGAGAAGCCGAAACCGAAGCGCAGATGGCGACGGCTGGAGCGCAAGGAAGTCGAGCGCATGCAGCAACGTGGAGAACGCCGCGCGCTGCGGGTGCCGATGTTGAAGGGTGTCGAGTGACCGTAGGACAATTAAAAATGAAAGTGACCATTCACATGATCGAGGCCGCGATATCGACGTTTCGCGAGGAGACGGGCAAGCATGACGCAGTGGTCGAGATATTTGACGACGGCAGTATCATGATCGGCCAGTTGGTGTTCTCGCCCGACGCATTCATTGAGGTGCGGAAGCAATAAACAGATGGAGGCGGAAATGACGATGCTTGATGAGGAGACGAAACTCACCACGGAGTTGCTTAGTCTGTTTCGCGGCAAATGCGGTCACGCATGGGTTGGTGCCACTGACGGCAGCTACGCCTGCCCGGTCTGCGGTGCTCATGATGGCGATCACCACCTTTTATCAATGGAGCCCATCGCGGTGCAGGTCGAGGACTGGGGTTGCGCATGGGAGGAGCTTGGTCGGCTTTCGGCGGATGTAAATTTACAGGGAGGAAGCAATGACGCGAAAGACTGAAATACCGGACGTGCAGGCGCGCTTGAGTGCCGCCGAAAGGGAAGCTGCGGCGGCACTCAAACGCCCCAAGGCGAAGCGCATGGCGAAGGCGGCCCGGCTTGCGCGATGGCGCAGATTTCAGGACCGGGCGATCACGGCACCGGAGCCGGATGGCCTGACGGTGCAGAACGACGCGGCTGGGACGTGGCTGGTCTGCCGGATCAGCGACGGCGTGATTGTCGCTGACGCCTTCACTACCAATGCGGCGGCATGGCGATGGATTGACGCACACGGCGACAATGCACTGGAGATCAAGCGGGACCGTGTTGCCAACGCATTCAGGGACCGGCGATGCGGCGAATAAATCACGACAACGAAGGGAGCGCGGGAATGACGGAGGACCCGTGGGACAAATACGTCGCAGCGAACCTGCGATCCCGGCACCTGACCACCGACAACAAGATCATGATGCTCGTGGAGCATCTGCAGGTGACGCTCGAAATTGAGTTCGGGCCGGACGGCGGCTTGACCAAGGAGGATCGCCTGTTCGCACTGCGACTGGTCAATGCGATAGGAAGTTTCAAGCGCATTGCGAGAGCGAGGGTGAAGTGAACCGCCACATGCGCCGAAGTGACATGCGAACGCTGCGCCACGCAGATTTGCTCACGCACTGCCTGCCGGTCGGCGATCCCGTATTTGATCAGCACAAGCTGCTGCGGGATGCGGCGGTCGGTTTCCATCTGCCGTCTGACGCGCATCGCCCATTCTGCATTGGGTGCCGTGCGTCGTTTCTTGGTGATGATGGTGCCAAGGTCGCCGCCTATCTATTCGCCGTGCCGGTCGGTGTCGCTGGATTGGTCGCGACGTCGGGTTTCTGCGTGGATTGCATGGAGACGCTGTCGCCGGACGAAGTGGATCGCGTCGCCACCCGTGTTTTGCGCAAGATGGCACCGGGCGGCAAGTTTCTGGACCCACGCCGATGATGTTGGTGCGCGCCACCGATATTGTGCACGGCGCGACGCCCATCAACCACGGGCGGACACCAGCCGTGCGTCTGGTGCTCGATGAGCGCAGGAAACTGCTGGCCGAGGCGGCAAGGTTCTTTCCCGGTCAGAGCCGACGTGAAACCGCGCGGCAACTGCACACCGCGCTGTCGAGATATCGAGACGGGCGCTGGCGCAGGGATCGTGCCGAGGCGACGTGTCCGATGCAGCATCGCGGCAAGCTGCTGCAGGTGATGTGGACCATCCTCAAGGTTCGCGACCAACTGCCGTCGATGGTGACGATCCGACGCTCGCTGTAGTCGTGATCCACGCCATGTGGTCCGCTGCCCCATCATCAGCGGAGGTGGCGCATGGCGAGGTCGAATTTTATGGGATTGAGCGATGTGCAGCCGTCGCTGTCGGCAGATGCGGTCAGTTTCAGCGCGCCGTCCGTCGATCTGGCGGGGCTGCTGCCGCCGCGAGCGAAGCAGCGGCTGCAGGCGCTCCAATTGCGCGCACAGGATCGCCGCGACGTCGTCCCAGCTTTCGACCGGGTGCGCACGGCGGGTGAGGAACGGCTTGCTGCCGAAAAAGAGCTTGAGCGTCTGCGCGATCACCCAAGCCGTGGCGGTTACGACATCAACGATCCCGACGATCCGCGCCTCATTGCGGCGGAACGCAAACTGGCGGCGGCGACCGATGTCTCTGACCGATTAAAAAAGCTGCAGCGGGAGCGACAGGCGGCAGCGCGGGCGGTCGGCAACGTGCTGCATGCCGTCGAAGCCTTCGTGCGCGACGGGCGTCCCGGTGGTGTCATCTTTCAGGATGTCGAGCCGCCGCTGCTCAAGGATGTGCCGAACATCGGCGAAGCCATCGAACTGCGGCGCAGGCGGGTACGAGAACTGCGTGCCGACATGAACAGGATCGCCAGCAGTTGCTATCCGGCGAGTTTCGCCAAGCAGCGCGCCAGAGAACAGGTCGAGGCGCTGGCAATGCGCGGAGCCGCGAGCGTCAGCCGACTTGTCGAGCACAACGGCGACATCGAGTGGCCGACGACGCAGTTGCGCGCGCTGGTGCAGAATGTGGATGCGCCGGGCGCAGTCGTGATCAGCGAGGCGGTGGATACGTTGGGATTGTTCGCGTGGCTGCATCGCGATGCCATGATTAAGAAACTTGATGCAGAGATCGACACCGAGAGTGACGAACCCGCTGCGATGAGCATCGAGGACCGCGAGGTGCGCACGGCCGAAGTGCTGGCCGATCTATTGAGCGTCGAGCGCGAGGAAGCCGAATTGATTTGGCGGGCGGAGGATGTCGGAATGACCGTCGAGCACCGCGCCGACTGTTCGCCGCTCGCGATCTTGGGCGTGGCTTTCGTCACTGCACCGGCTGGTCAGCGCGGCACCTCTGCGGAGCATGCCTACACGATCAGAGGGCAGCGTCGTTGAATGAGTTCGCGTCGCTGGAATTGGCTGCCGCTTCTCCAGCGAGCGCGAGGGCGCGAGGACGTGTCGAGCATTCTCGCGCCCACCACTACAAGATCGCGCCGCCGCTGTCATTGGCGGTTGGCGCGTCGGCGGGACACCGTGCTGGCGCATGAGGTGTCTTGTCAGGGGCGATCCGTCTGCTTGCGTTGGCGGATCGCCCAACCAATCGCGGTGGTCACCGAAGGCCGGGTGGCTGGCGTGAGGGCGAGGTGTTCCGCTGCTGTAGGCGGGGCATCTCGCTTCGATTTCGGCGTAGTACGATGAGTTGAGGCGGTTGACGGCGGACCAGAAAGGCACATGCGATGGTTGACGATGTCTTAAGGATGCGCGCGACGATTGCGTCGGACCAAGCCCTCGCCGAAATTCGAAAGATCGAGCGCGGCTTGCAGGGGATGAGCCAGCGCGGTGTTGGCTCCGTCAAGGCCATGAATACCGAGTTTGGCAAGTTGGGCCAGACCGTTCGTACACTCGGCAACGAAGTCGGGCAGACCGTCTCGATGCTTGGCCGCCTCGGTGGCGTGGTAGGCGTCGGGCTCTCCATCAGCGCGCTGGGGCGCACACTCGCCGACACCGCCAAGCGCATCACCGAGCTTCGCTATGCCAGCCGCGAACTCGGGATGTCGGAGCGAGACATCCGCGCGTGGGAAGTTGCGGCGCAGAAAGCGGGGATTTCTGCGGAGAGCATGCGTTCCGGCATGGAGGGCTTCAAGAAGGTCACGGACGGCTTGAAGTACAATATCGGTGGTGCACGCGATGAGTTGTACGCGATGGGTGCCGGTCCCATCGTTCAACGAATGCAGGCGGCGACCACGCAAGCCCAGAAATTGAAGATCGCGTTCAATTTCAAGGATCAGTTGCAAAAATCCGATCCGTCGGGCTTCTCGGCCCGCCATTTCTTCGACCAAATCCAACTCGGTGCTGATAAGGCGAGGTTATCTTACGAGGAATACACGGCGGCACTGGCGAAGACGAAGCCGATCACCGAGGAGGAGCAGGCGGCGGCGAAGAAGTACGCCGACGCGCTGGTTGATCTTGGCACGGCATGGGACAACCTCACGCGCAAGGTCGGCGTCAAGCTGTTCCCGTGGCTGGCCGACGAATTGAACAATTTCATCCGCGATACCGAAATGATCCTGCGCAACCTGCGCGCCATCGGCGGCGTCGTGACGACGCCACCGGCTGCCGGTGCCACCGACCCAAGCAAGGGTTACGGCACGGGCGGTTTCGGCATGCGCCCGGTGCCGCGTCTGCGTGAGCGTCTTGGTCCCGGTGGCACATTCCAGCCGACCTCGTTCGGTGGCGGTGGTGACCTGTCCGATGGTTCGCGCATGGTCAAGGACGGCGTGTTCGCGGCGCTGGTCGAGTTCTCAAGTTACGTCCAGACCGGCGGTGGTGCTGGCGGCGGCGGCATCATGAACGCATCGTTCGGCGGCAGCGGTGGTGCGGCGGCCGGTGGTGGCTTCAAGAGCGGTGGTGGCTATAGCGTGCTCGGGAGCGGCGGTGGTGGACCGGCAGGATCATCGACAGGCGGCGGCGCACCGGCTGGCACATCGGTCGGCACCGGGGCCGGGACGCAGGCGGCACCGCCCGGCGCGGCCGGTCAGTACCGTCCCGAGTATAAACTCGGTGACGCTGATCTATCTGACGACGTGGTGAACACGATTGCCGGTGAAGCGCGCGGCTCGCAGCAAAGCACCGACGCCGTCATCAACAACATGATGAACCGCATCGGCACCAAGGCGTATGGGCCGTCCGGCAATCTGCGACAGGTCGCACGCGCTCCCGGCCAGTACGTTGGATATCAGCGTGCTTCACCAGAGCGCGCGGCGATGATCCGTGAGCGCATCAAGGCGATTGCATCCGGCAAGGTGCCTGATGAGACTGGCGGCTCAAACGAGTTTCGCACCACCGGATACGGTGGACCGTGGTCACGCCGAGTTGGTGCTGGCGGCAAATCAATCGGCGGCAACACCTTCGCTTACAATCCAGCGTCAGGCACCGGCACCTATGCGCCTTATGGTAATGCGGACGCACCGAACGGTCAGATCAAGGGTGCGAGCGTCGGCGAGGGCGGCAAGGCCACGGGCGACCGCGTCATGTCCGGCCGCAACCTCGCAGGCACCGATCCGCGCATCACTGAAATCATGACGAAGGCCGCCGAAGGTCTGCCGCCCGGCTACAAGATACAGCCGACTTCGGGCAGGCGAACGTCGGGACAAGGTCAGCACACGCACGGCGCGGCGCAGGACTGGCAGATCATCGATCCAAGCGGCAAAGCGATCCGCAATCGCGGTGACGACGTCACCGGGCTCTACACCAAGCTGGCGCAGAATGCCTATGGGTATCAAGAAAAACACCATCCCGATCTGACCGGCAAGTTTCACTGGGGCGGACAGTTCGGCACGTCGTCGCGCAATCCGAATGAACCTGACCTGATGCACTTCGGCTTCGGCGGGCGGCGCGGGCGGATTTCGAAGTACAGCCGCGAAGCGATTGGTGCGGCATACCCGCCGACGCCCAACATCGACAATGCCATCGCGCCGCCGCCTGCGACTGGCAACGTCAAGGTTGACATTGTCAGCAACGGCACCGCTGCGAAAGCGAGCGCATCGGCGGATGGGCTCTTTAATAAATCCGAAATTCGCAACTACAAGCAAATGCAGCCGACCGAGGTGCCAGCCAACCTGTCGCCAACCGACCTGTGATCAGTGCATCTTGGGACGTGCGTTGCGCAGGATGTCATCGACCTTGTCGCTGATCGGCTGGAAAAACTCGGCGGCGTTGTCGTATAGCGGAAGCACGCCGACGCCGACCTGATTGAGCCGCAAGCCGATCAGTGCCGACAGCGCGCCTTCGCTGGTGTCGTTGATCCCTGACCACATCAACAGCGTGTCGTCGCTGATGGTGTGCAGCGTCGCCTCGATCTTGCGGATCGCGGCGGCTGCATCGGCAAACCGCTGATCGCCGGTCGCTCTGGCGTGCACCTCGCGCGCAATCGCCATCACCAGCAGCATGGCGCACAGGCCATTGCGTTCGATGTGGGCGATGGTGGCTTGTTCGTCAGTCATCACGTTGTCCGCTGCAAGAACAGCAACGAGGCCGGAGAAAGCCCCGACCTCGCGCCGCTACCGGCAAATTGCCCTCGCACGTGGAGGCGGCGCTGGGCAGCGGCATTGAACGCTGATCCGGCGAGGTGTTCAAGCGGGTGCGCCTACCATTATGCCGACCGGCATAAATGCAGGCGATCTCGCGAATTGGCGTTTCTCCTACCTTTACGCCGACCGGCGTAAATACAGGCGATCTCACCCGAAACGGGCTTTTCGCAAGCTGCGCGATGGGCTGTCGGCCGGTGCCGATGGTGAAGTACGAACGCTGGCTGTCTCTGGCAACAAATCAGGACCACCAACCGGAGCAAGCCAATGCACACCAAGCCTTTCGCCGTCATCCAGCGCGGCACCATCCTGTTCACCGTTCACGCCTATTCGCTCGATCAGGCCAAGGCGATTGTCGCCGCGCGCGTTGTCGGCGAGACCGTCGTTGTCGATGCGGAAGTGCGAACCCGTTATCGCAGCACTGCGAACACAGGTTCAACCATCGGAGCGCGCCGATGATCCCGAACACCGTGAACGGCCTTCCGGCGATGGCCTGCGTGTCGGCGCTGCAGAAATGCATTCGTCGCGGACTGGAGCGCGAGGCGATGCAGTTCGCTGTCGAGTTGATCCACACGAGCAAGCCGTTCACCAGCATGGTCTGCAAGCGACTGCAGGTGATCAGCCATGAAGACATCGACACCATCAGCCAACCGCATGTCGTGCCGTTCGTCAAAGCTGCATGCGAACAGGCGATTGCTTGGTACGACAGCGATGTTGCGAAACTCGGCAAGACGCGCATGGCTGTCGGGAATGCGATCAGGATGATGGCTCGGGCTGCGAAGTCTCGCGAGGGCGATCATTTTCAAGCGGCGGTTGGATGGGCTGCGATCCTTGAAGGTGCCGTGCCGGTCATTCCTGACTGGGCGAACGATCAGCACACGCTGCAAGGCCGCAGGCTGGGGCGCGGGCTGCAGCATTTCAGGGAAGTCTCGACGCTGCTGGTGCCGCCAGCGCCGAAGGATGCCTATGAAGACGATGCGTATCGCTTGTGGGCGCTCCGGCAGCAGGGCAAGCAGTACGACAAGCTGAATTTAGAAGGCGCTTCTAAATCAAAGCCCGGCGATCTTTTCAGCGAGTGAATTTTCTCATGGTGAGAAAATCGCCGATCAGGCGTGTACATCGTTCGGCTGCGGCTTCCACTTGCGATGCGTCTGCGGCAATCGGGCATTCACGCTGGTCAACAACGCCTCGCGCTTGGTGCCGATGTTGCGCCACTCATCCGACAGCGCGAACCGCGATTGCTTGACCAGTTTCCTCTGGACGATGAAGCCGAGCGCGATCAACTCTCGCAAGCCCGGATTGATTACGGTCCTACTGCCCGGAAATTCGTCGTGCCAAATCGCGACCGGGCCGCCGTTGCTTTCGACCCGCTCCACGATCAGGCGAAGCAGTCGCTGCGAGCTTGTACGCAGCACGGCATATGCTGGGGAGTTTACACGGTCCATTGTCGCCTCCTTCGATTGATTAGGCTGCCTGTGCCTGCCTGTACCATTGCTGCTCCAGCCGCGTCGCCCAACGCACGTTGCCCGGCTCGTAATTCCCATCGTTGTCGGGATAGCGATCAATCGAGTGCTCCGGCGACGGCCTGCGTCCAACATCAGCGAGGAAGTCGGCGAAGCTCTTGCGCCACCGCTCGCACACTTCGATGCCGCGACCGCCGTAGCGATGCCACTTCTCACTGTTCGGGTTGTAGCAGCGCTTCTTGATCCGGCACCACGTCTCGTACTCGGGCAGGTATCGGCCGCCGTGGGTCAGCTTGCGGCAGCCGCAACTGGTGGCGTGGCCGCGTCGGAGGGTGCTGCCGCTGTGCACCGACACCTCGCCGCACTCGCATTGGCAGTACCATTGAGCGTTGCCGCGCACCGCGTTGGTCTGCACCCGCGCCGTCACGGTCAGCATGCCGAACCGCTGGCCGACCATATCCGCCGCCCGCTTGGCACAGCCGCAGGAACGGTACGTGCCGAAGCGCAGCGCACCGCCGGTCGCCTTGGTCTTTCTTCCGCAATCGCAGATGCACAGCCAACGCGCGGCTGTAGACCCCGGTCGATTAGGTATTCGCTTCAACACCGTCAGTAATCCGAGGCGGAGCCCCGCCATCTCTATTGCTTTGCGCACGCTCAAACCTCGCGCTATACTGTGAGCGCGGCAATTAAAGCTCGAAATCGTGGTGGTGCAATACGATTAATACACGCGGTCTCGCGGTCCCGGCCCTTTGCTCCTGCCTCGGTAGAACCTTGGAAACTGCACGGGGGGGGGTACTGCACATCATCATCACGCATCGAGCATCGTCATCGCGCATCGTCTGCAGCGATCATCATCGAGCAACATCGAGCACCGATCAGCACGACGCACCGCGCACGCCATCGCCATCGCGCACCGTCTCGCGCATCAACGCCACGCCATCACGCACGACGCGCACGCATCAGCATCGAGCGAGCGCCAGCCCATCACCTCGCGCATCAGCGCACGACATCCGACATCGAGCGCGCTGCAGGCGTCACCATCCCCGCGACAGGCCGGGCCGCACCGCATGCCGGACATCCGGCATCTGCCAGAACTCTGGCACCACGCGCCAGCACACCCCACCGAATGCCCGGTTGCCGTGCCAGATCAACGCGATAGGCATGTTGCGACATGAACGCCGGGGCCGCCTCTAGGAGTTCCTAGATCAGGCGGCCGGTTCCCAATGATAAGGCGAGCCCCAGAGAAGGCCGTACAGGCGCTGGTGGCCGTCCGGGGCTCCATCACACCGGCCGGGCCGGGCCGCGCGCTCCTACCCCCGTTTCCCGGTCGCCGCGCTGGGTTCCGGGGCTCTACCTGTAGCGGCCAGACCGCCGATCCGGGGCCGATTGCACGCTATGGGTGGCTGTTAACTTAACCTCGTGCGCCCCGACACATTTACAGATGATTTCTGGATACGTTACTATTTCCATCACCGTTCCCGTTACCACCGGAAGCCGCATGGACTATTCAGACGTTCCACCACGCCCCAAGACCGTCCGCTGCGCCAAGTGCAAGCGGAGCATCCGGGTGAAGCCGCAAGGCCGCATCCCGGTGTTCTGCTCGCCCGCGTGCAGGCAGGCCGCGTTCAAGCGGTTGAAGCGCGCCAAGCAACAGGCGCTGCCACGGGCACCGACAGACTTCGTGACCGCGCACGAGGTCCAGCACCGCGAGATGACGTGGCGATTGCTGCAAGACGCAGGACTGGTGCCGCGCGATCAGCCGCCGCCACCGAAGCAGAAATAAATCGGCAGCCGTGCTGCGCTAACAGCACGACTGCCTTCACAGCGATGCGGCGTAGGAGGCCGCAACACCATGCCAGACGATACTACGACACCCACGATTGCCGACACCAGCACCGACATCGCACAAGTCAACAGCTTGAGTGGCATGATCACGCAGGCTGCTGCTGCGCTCGCCCGAGCGACGACATCCGCCGAAGTGCTCGACGCGGCTCACCAAGCAATCGTTGCTTACGATGCGGCCAAGATCGCCGCTCGCTTCGCCAAGGTGAAGCAGGCGCATGCCGACATCATCGCTGTCTGCCACAAGGCGATGGCCGATGCGCTGGAGATCGAGGCGCAGGCGCAGTGCCGGATTGCCGACGAATACGACATAGCGCAGACATCTGGCGAGGCGGCGAAGCCCGGCGAGTACGACCGAGGAAATATTTCCAGCGAGAATATTTCCAAGGCGACGGTCGGTGACATCGGTCTGACCAGCAAGCTCGTGCACGAAGCGCGGAAGGTGCGCGATGCCGAGAAGAAAGAACCCGGCATCGTTCGCAAGACACTGCGCGAACGGTTGAGCAAGGGCGACGCTCCGACCCGCGCCGATATCAAGCGCGCCGTCGAGCCGAGGCGCGTCATCGAGCCAACGCGCATCGTCCCTGCCGCGCCGACCACCTTTGAGCCACGCGCCACGCCTGCGCCGCCGCCAGAGGCGGACGATGATTACGAGGAAACCGACTACTCCCACACCTGCATGTTCTGCTGCGAGGACAAAGAGACGGTTATCGACGCGACCGAAATCACTGAACACCACGCAGACTTCTACGGCGACGACGTTACCCTGCCGCGCATCTGCGATGAGTGCGTGCGCAAGTGCGTCCAGATCATCAGGCCGTCATGGGGTGCGCGATGATCAGGACCGCACTCACGCTCGCCATCATCAT
>PNLC01000005.1 GCA_013822885.1 Bradyrhizobium sp. | reverse complement strand
ATCCTCGCGATGGGCATCGGACTATTCGCGCCGCCCTTCGGAGTAGGCTATTATGCCGCCTGCGCCATCGGACGCGTCGATCCGGCCGAGGGTATCCGGCCGATCTGGGGCTACCTGCTGGCGCTGATGGTCGGCCTGATCATCGTGGCGATCTTCCCGTGGATTTCCATCGGGTTCTTGTAAACTTTTCAAATGGGACACAGCCCATGAGCGCAGCCCAGAACCAGTACGCAATCGGATTGGACAAGACGCCGGCGAACTACGTGCCGCTGACGCCGCTGAGCTTTCTTGCCCGCAGCGCGGCCGTCTATCCCGACCATGTCAGCACGGTCTATGAAGGCCGCAGCTTCACCTGGGCGCAGACCCACGAGCGCTGCCGGCGCTTTGCATCCTGGCTCGCCGGCCGCGGCATCGGTCACGGCGATACGGTCGCGGCGATGCTCCCGAATATCCCGGCCATGAACGAGGTGCATTTCGCGGTGCCGATGGCGGGCGCCGTGCTGAACGCCTTGAACATCCGGCTGGATGCGCCTTCGATCGCCTTCCAACTCGACCATGGCGGCGCCAAGATCATTCTGGTTGATCCTGAATTTTCCGGCGTGATCGCGGAAGCGCTGACGCTGATGAAGAGCCCGAAGCCAATTGTCGTCGACGTGGATGATGCAGCCTTTGCAGGCGGCAAGCGGATCGGCGAACTCGAATATGAGGCGGCGGTCGCCGCGGGCGATCCCGGCTTCGTCGCACGGCTGCCTGCCGACGAATGGGACGCGATTGCGCTGAGCTATACGTCAGGCACCACGGGCAATCCGAAGGGCGTCGTGACCCATCATCGCGGCGCCTATCTCAATGCGGTCAGCAATATCCTGGCTGGCAATCTCGGGCAGCATCCGGTCTACCTCTGGACCCTGCCGATGTTCCACTGCAACGGCTGGTGCTTTCCGTGGACGATAGCTGCCTCCGCCGGCATCAATGTCTGCCTGCGCAAGGTCGATCCGGCCAAGATCTTCGAACTGATCCCGCAGCACGGCGTCACCCACATGTGCGGCGCGCCGATCGTCTACAACACGCTGATCAATGCGCCTGGCGCGCCCAAGGGAAAGGCCGCCCGTGCGGTGGTCGGACTGATCGCGGGCGCAGCACCTCCGGTCGCCGTGCTCGAAGGCGCCGAAAACATCGGTATCAAGCTGACGCATGTTTACGGTCTGACCGAAGTCTACGGCCCCGCCTCCGTCTGCGCCGAACAGCCGGGCTGGGATGAACTGCCCGCCGAACAGCGCGCCCAGTTAAAACGCCGGCAGGGCGTCCCCTACCCGCTCGAGGAGGCCGTCACCGTGCTCGATCCCGACACCATGCGGGAAGTACCGCGCGACGGCGAGACCATCGGCGAGGTGATGTTCCGCGGCAATATCGTGATGAAAGGCTATCTGAAGAACGAGAAGGCGACGCAGGAAGCCTTCGCCGGCGGCTGGTTCCATACCGGCGATCTCGGCGTGCTCGACGAGCACGGCTACGTCATCATCAAGGACCGCTCCAAGGACATCATCATATCCGGCGGCGAGAACATCTCATCGGTGGAGGTCGAGGACATCCTCTACAAGCATCCGGCGGTGCTGTTCGCGGCCGTGGTCGCAAAACCGGATGCCAAATGGGGTGAAGTGCCCTGCGCCTTCGTCGAACTCAAGGACGGCGCGAAGGCAACGGAGGCTGAAATCATCGCCTTCTGCCGCGGCCACATGTCCGGCTTCAAGACGCCGAAAGCGGTGCTGTTCGGACCGATCCCGAAGACGTCCACCGGCAAGATCCAGAAGTTCATGCTGCGCAACCAGGTGGGCTCGGCGAAGGCGATTTCGGCGTAACACGCGCATGGACGCAAAACAAAAACGATCTCGATCTGGCCAACGACCATCGCTGGCGTCGGCTATTGGATTATCCGTGGACGTGCGCGGGCTGCGGTGGGACGCATCAAGGCCTGATTGACCTGGCTTGCGGTAAACCCGAGCATTGGCCGGGCGCTGAGGACAAGGCGCCCAACAGCGCGCTTGATCCCAATGGCAACTTCCTCTCTGAGGATTTCTGCGTTCTGAACGGCCAGCATTTCTTTGTACGTGCGATGCTCGAACTGCCGATCCGGGGCAGCGACGGACGACATTTCGGCTTCGGTGTCTGGTCAACCCTCTCGCGCCAGAACTTTGTGCGGTATGTCGAGACGTTCGATAGCGGCGCGCAGGATGGACTCGGCCCTTGGTACGGGTGGTTTTCAAATCGGCTAAAGGGATATCCCGATACGCTGAGCCTCAAATGTGAGGTTCATCCGGTGAGCGGGCGACAGAGACCGCACGTGCTGCTGGAGCCAACCGACCATCCTCTCGCAATCGATCAGAAGAACGGCATCACCTTTGACCGGCTGCTTGAGCTCTATGCCATCAACGGCCACGACATGAAAACGTCGCTCAGCGACTGAATGATGAATCTACGCTGAAGCGCGTTCCACGGGCGGGTAATACTGCGGCGCCTCGGTCCGCTCGTACATTCCGTAGTCGCGCATGACCTCGAAAATGCGGAAGTACTCGGTGGTTGAATCGGCGAACAACCGGAGCCCGAATTCGACGCCGGATGGATGGTCCGGCAGATCGATCAGGTGCGCAAAGTGTCCCTCACGATAGACGCTGGCGAAGGCGTCGCGGCGCCACTCGGTCTGCACCGAAAGCGTGGCGTCCTTTGACTCCGTCACGAGGACGTAAGTGGGCGGACGCCTCGCAGGATCGTTGTAGGGCGTGCGCCGCTCGGGCTGCCAGACCGGCTGTCCGGGCCTTGCCTCATGGATCACCTGCGCGACGCGAATGCGGTAGTCCGAGAACACTTTTTCGCGGCCGATGGTCTGCACCTCATGATGATGGGCGTGGGCGCGCCAGGCCGTCAGCGCCCCCTCGTCCTGCCATATCTGGTGGGAGAGCAGCAGGTTCTGCTGTGTCAAGCTCCTGAAGCGATCGATGAAGAGGCAGCCGCCCATGGCTTCAAGGTCGGGCTTCAGCGATGCGGCGAGATCGAGATACTGATCCCGGTGCCCGTGCCTCGTCTGGACTTCAAAGAATAGTCCGATCATCGCCATCTCTCCGCAGCATGCGATCGGGCTTGCGATGCGCGACCGACCCGTTCAGGCCCGCGTCTCCAGCGCCAGCTTCATCCCGTCATAGGCCGGTACCACGCCAGCCGGAAGGCTCTGCCGCAGCACCTCGTAGTCGAGATCGGCATGCATGTTGGTGATGACGGCGCGCTTCGGCTTGAACCGGTCGATCCATGACAGGGCGTCCGCGACGCTGAAATGGCTGGAGTGTGAGGTGTTGCGCAGGCCATCGACGATCCAGAGATCGAGGTCTTCGAGCGACGGCCAGCTCTCGCGCGGAATGTCGTTGAGATCGGGCGTGTAGGCGGCATCGCCGATGCGATAGCCAAGCGCGGGAATATTGCCGTGCTGAACCAGAAAGGCCGACAGCGTGATCGCGCCACCCTTGCCCTCGATCGTCCGGCTCTCGCCCGCCTCGATCTCGTGCTGGGTAAGGATCGGCGGATACTCGCTGCCAAGCGGCGAGACGAAGCAATAGGAGAACCGGTGCACGATGTCCTTTGCCGTCGACTGGTTCAGATAGAGCGGAATGCGCTTGCGTTGATGCATCACCACCGAGCGGAGATCGTCGATGCCGTGGGTCTGGTCGGCGTGCTCATGGGTCAGGAACACCGCATCGAGATGGTCGACGGCGGCATCGATCAGCTGCTCGCGGAGATCGGGCGAAGTGTCGATCACGATCCGCGTCATGGCGTGGACGCCCCCGCGCTCGACCAGCAACGAACAGCGGCGGCGGCGGTTCTTCGGATTGTTCGGATCGCACCTGCCCCAGCCCAGCGCTGGCCGCGGAACGCCGGCGGAAGAGCCGCAGCCGAGGATCGTTAGCATCAGCGTCATGCGGCCGTCTGCCATTTCCTTGCGCGATCAATCCGCCCGGTCGACATGGGTAATCGACGGCAACGGCACGATGAACTTGCCGCCTTCTGCAAAGTAGCGCGCATGTTTCGCCCGGATCGGATCGACATAGCGCCAGGCGAATACGACAACCACCGCCGGCTTGCGCTCGTAGAGCGCCGCGGGCGGCAGAATGGGAATGTCGTAGCCAGGTCCGGCCATGACCTTTCCCTTGTTCGGGTCGTCGTCGACCAGGAAATCGATTTTGTTCTCCAGGCCGAACTGCGGCAGCAGCGTCGTCGTGCCGACCGAGACACCATAACCCGCGACCGCCTGCCCCCTCGCGTGGCAGGCATCGGCAATCGCGACCAGCTCGTCGCGGATGGCGGCGATCCTGCGCAAGTAAGCAGCGTAGTAGGCCGGCTGGTCGACGCCGAGCCGGTCTTCTTCCGCGATGAAGCGGGCGACTTCCGCCGAAGGTTTCGATCGCCCCGAGCGTTGAACCGTCACGCGGATCGATCCACCCTTGGTTTCGATATGCTGGACGTCGATGACGTCCATGCCGAACCGCTTGAAGAAGTGCGTCAGCGGCTTGATGTTAAAATACGACAGGTGTTCGTGATAGACGGTGTCGAGCAGGTTCTTCTCGGTGACGTCGAGCCCGTATTGCGTTTCAAAAATGAAGAGGCCGTCGTCGGCAAGGACATCGCGCACGCCTGACACCAGGGGATCGAGGTTGTCGACGTTCGCAATCATGTTGTTGGCGATCACGACGCTCGCGGCGCCATGGCTCTGCCGGATCCGGTCGCCGACCTTGTCGGTAAAGAAGTCGGCGATGGTTTCGATCCCCTTCTCCGTCGCGCGCCTCGCGATGGCCACGGCGGGGTCGACCCCAAGCACCCGCATGCCGCGCTCGCGAAAGAAGCCGAGCAGCGAGCCGTCATTGCTGCCGAGCTCGACGATCAGGGAGTCCGGCGCAACCGAATAGCGCTTGATGACGTCATTGGCATAGCCCGCGAAATGCTCGCGCAGGCCGAGCGAGAGCGACGTCGTATAGACATAGTGGCGGTACTGGATCTCCGGATTTCCGACATGGAGAATCTGCAGGTGCCCGCATTGCCGGCAGAGATACAGTTCGAGCGGGACCGCGGTCCGGAACACCGGATCGTCGGCGCTGGCGTCAGGGACCTGAAAGTTCGGCGTTCCGATCGGCATGCCGGCCATCGGGACCACCAGCTCCTGACGGTCCGAATGACAGAGGCGGCAGGTGTGGCGGACGTAGAACAGGTTTTTCATCGTGGGACCGGAAAACGAGGGAGGTTCATGGCTTACTTGACGCTTCCTTGGCCTGCCGCAGCCCGTAATCGGGCGACCCCGCAGCCGCCTCGGCGGCCGATGCGGCGCTATAGGCGCCGCGTTCCGCGCTCATTAGCCAGATCGCGCCGCCCACCACGCCAATGATCATGCTGATCGCGCCCAGCAGAAGCGAGATGGACAGCGCCTTCTCGGAAGGAATGCCGACCAGCGCCAGACAGGCGACCATGGCGCCCTCGCGCACGCCCCAGCCGCTGATCGAGATCGGAACGGCTGTCAGCAGGATAACGGGTGGAATCAGGACAAACGCGTCGAGAATGGATAGATGCGCCTTCAGGCCGACCGACAATGCGTAGCAGGCGGCCGCCGTCATGAGGTGGATGAGGAGTGCGGATCCAAAGAGAAGTTCGCGCCCCCTGGATTGCAGTAGCAGATACCTGACAAAGGATCCGAAGCGAACGAGGCTTGCAATCGGTCCGATGGTAATAATGCGCTTTGGCCACCAGTCGAGCGTCAACAGGACCGCGGTCCCGACCACGCCCGCAACCGTGAGCCCGCCGATCGCCAGGATCGCGGCGTGATCGTTGACGCGCGAGAGCAGCAGCGGCAGTCCGACAACCATCAGCGCCACCAGGCCAATCAACGCCGTGAACCGATCGGCCACTACGCCCTTGACTGCCTGGGCCCACGGCACGTCCAGCCGTCGCAACAGCCACATCCGGACCACGTCGCCGCCCGCGGAGGATGGCAGCGCCTGGTTGAACCACAGGCTGATCATGAGAATGCGCCACCCCGCCATCCAGTCCAGAGACACGTCGAGGGAGCGCATGATCAGCTCCCACCTTCCGTTGAGGATGAAAGTCTGCAGGCCGATCAGCGCCAGTGCCAGCAGGAACATCGCGGGATCGACCGTCAGCAGCGTGGTCCGCAGCTGGTGCAAGTCGAGACCGCGCGCGATGTAGACCAGCACGCCTATCGAAAGCAGCACCTTGGCCGATAACAGCACCGTCTGTTTGGTACGTGATTGCATCGGGTGTGACCGCGCCTCAGGAAGCCGGATATTCGGCGCGACCGATGATGAGATCGATCACGGCCATCATCCAGAACTGATGGGCGGTTTCCACGATGTTGTAGCTTCGGCTGTCGACCCAATAATTGACGTCGCCGAGTTCGCGCAGAGGATTGTCGGGGCTCATGCCCGACAGCGTAATCACGTCGAGTTTCATTGCCCGTGCCTTTGCTACCGCGTTGAGGATGTTTTTCGAGCGCCCTGACGAACTGATCGCGACCAGACAGTCCCCTGCCCGCGCGTTCAACCTCAGGGCATGCGCGATCCATTCCTCAAACCCGTAGTCGTTGGCAAGACACGACATCATGCTGGCGTCGCTGAAACAGTCAGCCGGAAGCGATGCGTTCTTGGAGAGATCAATCGCCAGATGCGAGGCTATTCCGGCCGATCCGCCATTGCCGATGAAGATGACGCGGCCTCCCGACGCCGACGTGCGCAACCAGATTTCGCGGGTGGCTGCAATCTGCGCGACAACATCGTCGTCGACCCGGATCACGCGATGCAGGCGCTCGACATAATCGTCGAGGAAGGCCCTGCAATCGGAATCGGCCGGCAGGAGGTGACGATTTGGCTGCTGCATACGGCTTGATAAAGAGAATTACCGGCCTTTGCAAAGGCTTAAGGCCAGGTCGCCGATCCGGACCGATCGACACCTTTCGATTTCCCCAGAACAGATTGGTAATGCTTGCAAAATCGCCGGACGGCTGGTAGTCCGCTTTTCCACAATCTAATGTGCTTGCGAGGCCTGTTCCGGTGGGCATTCGCGCTACGGATGTTCCCTCCATGGAATGCGTCGTTACCGGCGGAGCCGGTTTCATCGGAAGTCATCTTGTGGATCGCTTGCTTGGCGATGGCCACAAGGTCGTCGTCATCGACAATTTCGTCATTGGACGTCCGGAAAACCTGCTGTCGCACGCGAATGCGTCGCGGCTCAAGATCGTCGATGCCGATGTGACTGATCTCGAAGCGATCCGACCGCATTTCAACGGCATCGACTGGGTGTTTCATCTCGCGGCGCTGGCGGACATCGTTCCCTCGATCGAAGCCCCGATCCCCTATCATCGCGCCAATGTCGACGGCACGGTGAACGTCCTCGAGGCGGCGCGGCACGCCAACGTCCGCCGCTTCGTCTACGCCGCGTCGTCGTCCTGCTACGGCATTCCGGATGTGTATCCGACACCGGAAAATGCCGAGACCCGGCCGATGTATCCTTACGCGCTCAGCAAATACCTCGGCGAGCAGTGCGTCATGCACTGGTGCAACGTCTACAAATTGCCAGCCGTGTCGCTGCGCCTGTTCAACGTCTTCGGGCCGCGCCATCGCACCACCGGCACCTATGGCGCGGTATTCGGCGTCTTCATGAAGCAGAAGCTTGCGGGAAATCCGTTCACGGTGGTCGGCGACGGCGAGCAGACACGCGACTTCACCTTCGTCAGCGACGTCGCCGATGCCTTTGTCACGGCGGCGAACTCCGGTATTTCCGGCGAGATATTCAACGTCGGTTCCGACAACACCTACAGCGTCAACCGGCTGGTCGAACTTCTGGGCGGCGACAAGGTCCACATTCCGAAGCGTCCGGGCGAGCCGGACTGCACCTATGCGGACATTTCCAAGATCAAGCAGGTTCTCCAGTGGGAGCCGAAGGTACGATTTGAAGACGGCGTCGGAACCATGCTGACTTCGATCGAGCAGTGGAAGGATGCTCCGCTATGGACCGTGGACAAGATTGCGACGGCCACCCAGGATTGGTTCAAATATCTGGCTGACGACAAGAGCGTGGCGACGGGTTCGCCGCGGAAGGAAGCGAACTGAACCGCCGCGTTCAACCGACCTGGATCCCTCGCCCGCCGTCTGAGCGCGATGGGCTATACGAGCACTTCATATGGATACTCCCGCAACGGGCAATGCGGACTCGACCTCGCTTGTAGAGGCCCATGCCAAGATCAAGACCATCGAGGAACTGGGCGAGATCGCGCGGTCCGCGCAGGCCCAGGGACGCACGGTCGCGCTTTGCCACGGCGTGTTCGACCTCGTGCATCTCGGCCACATCAGGCACATCCAGGCGGCGCGCAACGAGGGTGACGTCGTCATGGTGACGGTCACTGCGGACCTCTATGTCAACAAGGGACCGGGACGACCGATTTTCCCCGAGAATATGCGGGCCGAGATGCTGGCTTCGCTCGCCAATGTGGACTGGGTGGGGATCAATCACACCTCCAGTGCCGAGCCGGTCCTCGATACCGTGCGGCCCGATATCTACGTCAAGGGCTCGGACTACGAAAATCCCGAGGACGACATAACCGGAAAGATCCGGACAGAGCGCGACGCCGTCGAACGTCACGGCGGGCGGCTCGTGTTCACGCGGGACGTGACGTTCAGTTCGTCGTCGCTGGTGAACCGCTATTTCGATATCTACGATCCCCCGCTTCGCGATTATCTGCAGAGGGTCCGCGAAGGCGGCGGCGCGGATCGCCTGCTGAAGCTGATCGACAAGGTGCAGGACATGCATGTCGTGCTGGTCGGCGACACCATCATCGACGAATATCAGTATGTGTCGGCACTCGGGAAATCCTCGAAGGAGAACATCGTCGCAACCCTGTTCAGAAACCGCGAGCAGTTTGCCGGTGGTGTGATCGCCGCGGCCAATCATGTGGCGAGTTTCTGCAAGTCCGTCGAGATCGTCACGACGCTCGGCGGCGACGATTATCCCGAGGCTTTCATCCGGGCGCATATCCGGCCGAACGTCAAGCTCACGCCGATACGTATCCAGGGCCGGCCGACCACCCGCAAGCTGCGGTTTGTCGAAATGGGCTATCTGCACAAGCTGTTCGAAGTCTACACGATGAACGACACGCCGCTCGAGGAGACCGAGCGGGAGCAGATCGACCGGATCACCGCCGAGCGTGTTCGCTCCGCCGATGTCGTGATCGTCACTGATTTTGGGCACGGAATGATTGCCTCAAGCACGATCGATACGCTGATCGCGAACTCGAAATTCCTGGCGGTCAACGCGCAGAGCAACAGCGGCAACCACGGCTACAACCTGATCTCGAAATATCCGCGCGCGGACTACATCTGCATCGACGCACCTGAAGCCCGCCTCGCCGCGACGGACAAATTCAGCGACATCGCCTCGGTCATTGCCAACGGCCTTCACGGCAAGATCGACTGCGACAACATGATTGTGACGCACGGTTCGTTCGGTTGTTACCCCTTCTCCGCGAAGACCGGCGTCACGCGCGTCCCCGCTTTCACCAAGACGGTCGTGGATACCGTAGGCGCCGGCGATGCGTTCCTGACCATCACTTCGCCGCTGGTTGCGGCCGGCGGCAGTATCGAGGACGTCGCCTTTATCGGCAATGCGGCAGGCGCCATCAAGGTCGGGATCGTCGGTCATCGCAGCTCGGTTGAGAAGGTGCCACTGGTCAAATTCGTTACGGCGTTGCTGAAGTAGCGCGGGAAGAAAACTCTGGAGAGCGATGTTGATTGGTCAAAAATGGAACGTGATGGTCACCGGCGGCGCTGGCTATGTCGGCAGCGTGCTGGTTCCGCAACTGCTGGCCGCCGGCCACAAGGTCACGGTGCTGGACCTTTTCATGTATGGCGACCAGGTGTTCGACGCGGTCCGCAACAACCCTGACCTGCGGCTGGTCAAGGGCGACATTCGCGACGAAGCGGCCATCAGTGAGTCGCTGCGGGGCAACGATGCGGTGATCCATCTCGCCTGCATATCCAACGATCCGTCATTCGAACTGGACCCGGGGCTTGGCAAGTCGATCAACTATGATTGCTTCCGTCCGATGGTGCGTGCGGCCAAGAAAGCCGGCATCAAGCGCTTCATCTACGCTTCGTCGTCGAGCGTTTACGGCATCAAGGACGAGGCCGAGGTCACCGAGGAACTCTCCTGTGAGCCGCTGACGGACTATTCGAAATTCAAGGCAATGTGCGAGACAGACCTGGCTGACGAGGCGGCTTCCGGATTTGTCACGTGTACGGTGCGTCCGGCGACCGTTTGCGGCTACGCGCCACGACAGCGGCTCGACGTCGTCGTCAACATCCTGACCAACCTTGCCGTGAATACCGGCCGCATCCGGGTGTTCGGGGGCACGCAGCGGCGCCCCAACCTGCATATCGCCGACATGGCCGCGGCCTATCTGTTCCTGCTGCAGCAGGAGGATTCGAGGATCGACGGCAAGACCTACAATATCGGCTATGAGAATCATTCGCTGATGAAGATCGCCGATATCGTCAAGTCGGTGGTCGGCGGCGATGTCAACGTCATCGTGGAGCCGACCGACGATCTGCGTTCCTATCATGTATCGTCGGAAAAAATCCGCCGCGAGCTGGGATTTGCGCCGACGCATACGATCGAACAGGCGGTGTCGGGGCTGGTCGATGCGTTCAAGTCGGGGCGCCTGCCGGACTCGCTCAACGACCCCCGATATTTCAACATCAAGATGATGCAGAACATCAGCCTGAAGTGAGCGGCGTGCGGATCGGGATCGATTTCGACAACACCATCATTTGCTACGACAAGGTGTTCGCAGCCGCTGCGCGCCAACGCGGGCTGGTGCCGGATGAATGGACGGGATCGAAGACCGATGTGCGGGAGTATCTCCGGTCGAAGCCGGGCGGTGAGCTCGCCTGGCAGGGTCTGCAGGGTTGGGTCTACGGCAAGGGAATTGGTAGCGCGGAGATTTTTCCGGGGGTAGCGGATTTTCTCGACGCATGCCGTCGGAGCAGCGCAGGCGTCTGTATTGTCAGCCACAAGACCCGGTTCGGCCATCAGGATGCTGATCGCACCGACCTGCGGGTGGCGGCGCGCGATTGGATACGCGCCAGCGGACTGGTCGGTGCCGACAACTCCGCCCTCACCGTCAACGACGTCTATTTTGAGGACACCCAGGCTGCGAAGGTGGAGCGGCTCGCGAGCCTGGATCTCGACGTCTTTATCGACGATCTCGCCGACGTTTTTGAACAGCCGCATTTCCCCCGAGGCATCAAGTCGATCCTGTTTGGGAGCAACGCGCGGCCCGGCCCTTACAAGGCGATCGCCAGCTGGGCCGAGATCCAGCACGAGGTGTTCGCTGCATGAGCGAGCCCGAGATCAGCGCGCAGGAGGCGGTTACCCTCGGCAGTCGATTGGCCGGACGCCCGGTGCTTGCGGCACACCCGGCTCGCCCCGGCGGCAACAACCGGGTGTTTCGTCTCGACATGGCGGGGGGATCGCCGCTCTCCCTGAAATGCTATCCGCCGCAATCGATCGATGGGCGCGATCGGCTGGGACAGGAATACGAGGCACTGTCGTTCCTGGGCCAGCAGGGCATCACGCTGACCCCGCGGCCGATCGCCAAGGACGCAGCCGCGAACTGCGCTCTGTATGAATGGTTCGACGGTGAGCCGGCGGTGCTGCGCCCGCAGGCGGACGACGTCGAACAATTGGCGAATTTCCTGATCGAACTGCAGCGGCTTTGCAACGCCGAGGGCGCGCGGGACCTGCGCAACGCTTCCGCCAGCATCTTTTCGCCCGCAGAAGCCGTGGCGCAATATCGGCAGCGATTGGAACGGTTGCAGCGCGCCGCCAGTGACCATCCTGACCTGCGCGAGTTCCTCGAGCGACGTCTGGCTCCGAGCGGCGCGGCCGTGATTCGGCGCCTCGAAGAGCGCTATGCGAGCCTGGGCCGGGACCCTTGCGCGCCGCTCGCGATGGCGCAGCGCGCGTTGAGCCCCTCCGACTTCGGGCTGCACAACGCCCTGCGCAGCCAGGACGGCCAATTGCGCTTTGTCGACTTCGAGTATTTCGGTTGGGACGACCCGGTCAAGCTTGTATCCGACTCGGCGATCCATCCCGGGAGTGACCTTGCCGAAGCTTCCGCGAATCGATTGATCGAACGGCTCTCGGCGGAGTTCGAAGCCAACGACCCCTCGTTTGCGGTCCGCCGCGACGTGCTGTACCCTGTTTTTGGGGTAATCTGGTGCCTGATCATCCTGAACGACTATTTGCCGGAAAGCCGTTCCAGACGCGTGTTGACCGCGCAGGGCGGCGATCTGAAGGCTCGCTTCGCCGGCCAACTCGAGAAGGCCCGCCGGCTCCATCAAACGGTTTTCGCAAGTGATCCAGACATCGCCCCACGCTGAAGCCGCCCTCACCTGCAAGCTTGACGAGCGCAGTCTTCATCTGCGCCGGCTGGTGCTGCGCGCCGTGCGCTCGGCGGGCCGCGGACATGTCGGGCCGGCGCTGTCGCTGATAGAAATGGTTCGCGTGCTCTACGATGACGTCATGCGGATCGACCCGAAGAACCCGCGCGATCCCGACCGCGACCGCACTATCCTGAGCAAGGGGCACGGCTGTCTTGCGCTTTATGTTCTGCTGGCGGATCGAGGCTTCTTTCCCCTCTCCGAGCTCGACGGCTTTTGCAGCACCGA
Source organism: Bradyrhizobium sp. (assembly GCA_013822885.1). Lineage (GTDB taxonomy): Bacteria > Pseudomonadota > Alphaproteobacteria > Rhizobiales > Xanthobacteraceae > Bradyrhizobium. The sequence goes on along the minus strand of PNLC01000005.1, from coordinate 17,904 downwards.
CAGCATCCTGGGCGGACACCCCGAATACGGGATGGTGCCGGGCGTCGAAGCTTCCACCGGAGCGCTCGGGCACGGGCTGTCGATCGGTGTCGGTCTTGCGCTTGCGGCCCGCATGCGCGGCCGTGCCTACCGGACTTTCGTGCTGCTGGGCGACGGTGAAATCAACGAGGGCTCGGTGTGGGAAGCGGCCATGAGCGCAGCCAAGCATGGGCTCGACAATCTCGTCGCGCTGGTCGATTACAACAAGCTCCAGAGCTACGGCCCCACCGACTACGTCTTGCCGCTGGAGCCGTTGGCGGACAAATGGCGCAGCTTCGGCTTTGCGGTGGAAGAGCTGAACGGCCATGATGTCGGCGCGTTGCGCGACGCGCTGGGCAAGGTTCCGCCGGTGCCGGGCAAGCCGACCGCAATCATCTGCCACACCGTCAAGGGCAAGGGGCTGCCGGCTGCAGAATCCAATGCCGACTGGCACCACAAGAACAAGCTGACCGACAGCGAGCTCGAAGATATTCGTGTCGCTGTCGGCGATTTTTGATCGGTCTTCCATGCGCAACACTGCCATGAACATGGTTCACAAGCTGGCCGGACGCGACGAGCGGGTGCTGTACATCGGCTCCGATCCCGGCGCCGGCACGCTGCGGGCGATGAGCAAGGAATTTCCGCGACGCCATCTGATCGAAGGGATTTCGGAAGCCCACATCATCGGCATGTCGGCGGGGCTCGCGATGGAAGGCTTCGTGCCTTACGTCAACACCATCGCCACGTTCCTCACCCGGCGTTGCTACGAGCAGGTAGCCGTCGACCTCTGCCTGCACAATCTGCCGGTGCGACTGATCGCCAATGGCGGCGGGCTGGTCTATGCGCCCCTCGGTCCGACACATCAGGCGATCGAGGATATCGCGATCATGCGGGCATTGCCGAACATGACGGTGGTGTGCCCGGCTGACGCCGACGAGGCGGCGCGGCTGATGGAGCAGACGCTCGACTGGCCGGGGCCGATCTACATCCGTCTGGGCAAGGGCGGCGATGCCATCGTCTCCCGCGCCGAGCACGGCTTTCAGATCGGCCGGGCGATTGTGATGCGGCCGCCGGGCGACATCCTGATGGTGACTACGGGAATCATGCTCCAGCGCGCCCTCGCCGCCGCCGACCTGTTGGCTGCGCAGGGGATCCCGGCCGGCATTCTGCACATGCACACCGTCAAGCCGCTCGATACCGCGACCTTGCTGCAGGCGGCCCGCGGGACGAGACTGGTTGTGACCCTGGAAGAGCACGTGCCCTCGGGCGGACTCGGCAGCGCGGTCGCGGAAACCCTGATCGACAAGCTTGGCCCCGGCCTGCCTGCCATGCTGCGGCTGTCGCTGCCCGATAGCTTCATGCACAATTACGGTTCACAGGACAGCCTTCTGAAAAAGCACGGGCTTGCCCCGAACGCCATCGCCGCTGCGATCGAGCGCGCCATCGCGGCGCCCGCAGCCCCCTCCCCGCAGCCTCATTCCGTGTGACCGAGATGTACGACGTTCGATATTCCTATCTGCTCGAGCAGTTCAGCGACCCCGCGCCGATCCTGGCTGAAATTGGCCGGCTGGTGGCGACCGGCGATTTTACCCTGGGCAAGCCGGTTGCCGAATTTGAGCGGCGCTTTGCCGAACTGATCGGGACCCGCCATGCCATCGGCGTCGGCTCCGGCACGGACGCGCTCAAGCTCCCGCTCAAGGCGCTCGGCATCGGCCACGACGACGAAGTCATCACCGCGGCCAACACCTTCATCGCAACCGTCGGGGCGATTGCCGAGACCGGCGCGACGCCGGTGCTGGTGGATTGCGACGACTCCTTCTGCATGAATGTCGACCACGTCGAGGCCGCGATCACCAGCAAGACCAAGGCGATCATGCCCGTGCAATTGACCGGTGAAGTCGTCGACATGGTCCGGCTGATGGCAATCGCCGAGCGCCATCAGATCCCCGTCGTCGAAGACGCCTGTCAGGGCATCCTGTCCGAATTTGCCGGAAAGCGCTCCGGCACCTACGGCATTGCGGCCGGCTTCTCGCTGCACCCCTTGAAGAACCTGAACGTCTGGGGCGATGCCGGCGTCGTCGTCACCAATGACGACGCGATGAACGAGCGGCTGCGGCTGATCCGCAATCACGGCATGAAGAATCGCGACGAGATCGCTATTCTCGGCTGCAATTCGCGGCTGGATTCCGTGCAGGCCGTGGTCGGCAATTGGCTCATCGGCCAGACCCACGAGATCACGCAGCGGCGGATCGAGAATGCGGCCTATTACGATGCCGGCCTTGCCGGCCTCCCCGGTTTGCGCGTCCCGCCGCGGCGGCAGACCGTGCGGCACGTCTACCATCTCTACATGGTGTTCGCCGAGCGGCGCGACGAGCTTTACCAGTACTGCCTGGACAATGGTATCGAAGCCAAAATCCACTATCCAATTCCGCTCTATCTGCAGGAAGGCTTGAAACATCTCGGCTATGCGCCCGGCCGGTTTCCCGTGACCGATCGGCATGCCCGGGAAGTGATCAGCTTTCCGGTCGACCAGCATCTCACCCGCGCGCAACAGGACCGGGTCATCGATACCGTTCGGAAGTTCTGTCATGGACGCTGACACCGCGCTGCGACGCATCGGCTACGTCAATCTTCCCGCACAGTTCGAGGAGGAGCGCGCCGAGATCATGCAGGCCGTCGAAGGCGTGTTCCGGCGCGGCGATTTCATTGGCGGCGAAGCGGTCGGAAAGCTGGAAGCGGAGCTTGCCGCCTATCTCGGGACGCCGCATGTGGTCACCCTCAATTCCGGCACCGATGCGCTGATCCTGGCCATGAGGGCCCTCGACATCGGCCCGGGCGACGAGGTGATCACACCGCCGAACTCGTTCGTGGCGTCGACGGCCGCCATCATGGCGGTCGGCGCCACGCCGATATTTGCCGACGTCCTGCCGGACCAGAACGTCGACCCGGCCGCGGTCGAGGCCGCCGTGACACCGCGAACCAGGGCGATCATGCCGGTGCACCTGACCGGGCGAATGGCGGACATGAATCCGCTGATGGCAATCGCGCGAACGCATGATCTGGCTGTCATCGAGGACAGCGCGCAGGCGGTGGGATCGACCTACGACGGCCGCATGAGCGGGACGATCGGAACGTTCGGCTGCTTCTCGGCCCATCCGCTGAAGAATCTCAATGCCGCCGGTGACGGGGGATTTGTCGTGACGGCCGATGCCGAGATGGCCGCGCGAATTCGCCGCTTGCGCAACCATGGGCTCATCAACCGTAGCGATGTTCAGGAATGGGGCCTGGTGTCGCGGCTCGATACGCTGCAGGCAGAGGTGCTTCGCATCCGCCTGCGGCACCTTCCCTCGGTGATTGAACGGCGGCGCCGCAACGTTGCGCAATACCGCGACGGCCTGGCGGGATTGCCGCTCTTCGTCCCGCCCTGCCGCGACATCGAGTTCAACACCTTCCATACCTTCGTGGTGCAAACCGATCGTCGCGACGAGTTGCAGAAGCGTCTCGCCGGCAGGGGGATCGAGACGACAATCCATTACCCGGTTCCGATCCATCTGCAGCCTGCTGCCGCGCATCTCGGCCACGGCCGCGGTGCCTTTCCAGTGACCGAGCGGCAGGCCGAGAGAATTCTGACTTTCCCTGTCAACCAGTTCCTGTCGGCTTCCGATATCAGCTATATCTGCGCGAACGCGCGGGAGTTCTTTGCATGATCGACACGGCATTCCAGCAGCCGGATGAGCAGGCCGTGGCCGACCGCTTCGTCAAAGACGGCTTCGTCACAGCGCCTGCCGATGATCGCGTCGGCCTTGACCGCATTCAGCGTCGTGCCGCCGAACTCGCGGCCGACTATTTGCGACTGCCTCACTCCAACGAACCGCAAGAGCTGCTCGAAACCATTCATTCGCGCGTGAGCCCGGACGATCTCAACGGCCTGCGAATGCATGTGATCACGGGCCTCAATGCCGAGCCGTGGCTTCGGCCGACCTATTTCCGGCTGGCGCGCTCGACCATCGAGACCATCGTCGGCAATGAGCTTTGCATGCAGCGGCGGGTCAATCTCAGCATCCAGTTGCCGGCCGACGACAGTTCGCTGCTCGCGACTCATTCCGACGTGTGGTCGGGAGATTCCCCGTTCGAAGTGGTGGTCTGGGTACCGCTGGTCGACGTGTTTCGCACCAAGTCGATGTATTTGCTGCCACCGTCGGTGAACGGCGAAATGCAGGACCGCATGGCGAGCCTGCGCAGCGCTGAGGAACTTTACAAGACGATCAAGCCGCACCTGGTCTGGTGCGAAATGCCCTATGGTCATGTCATGGTCTTCAACCAGACCCTGATGCATGGCAACCGTGTCAACGAGGAGAAAGGCACGCGGTGGAGCATGAACTGCCGGTTCAAGAGCATCATGTCGCCTTACGCGGACAAGCGCTTCGGCGAATTCTTCGAGCCGATCTCGCTGCGTCCTGCGACGCGGATCGGCATGCAGTACAAACTGCCGGGTGGCTTCCATGGCTGAGCGGGCCGGCCATCGCGGCTACATCGGGGCGCGGCCGCTCAACGGCAGCCGGACGCCTCAGCATGTCCAGAACATCGTCATCCGCGATTATGCGCGGCGGAAGAACCTGCAGTACCTGCTTAGCGCCGTCGAGCACGTCATGCCCGGCAGCTACATGATCCTCGAGGACCTGCTGGACGAACTGCCGCGGCTGCGCGGCATCGTCTGCTACAGCATCTTCATGCTGCCGCCGGACGAGAACCGGCGCCGCGAGATCTATGATCGCGTGCTGCGCGAAGGTTGTGATCTGCATGCCGCCGTGGAAGAGATCGCCATCACATCGAAGGACGACATCCGGGCCGTCGAGGATGTCCTGCTGGTCAACAAATACGCGACCATTCTGTCATGACACCGTCGCGGGGGAATCAGCGATCATGACCGAAATCAACCTCGTTCAATCGATGCACGCATCCACGAAGCGAAATTACGTGCAGCGCGTCGTCGAGCACGACAAGGCGGAATCCGCCCTCGTGGCGCGGCAGTGGGGCAGCGACTACTGGGACGGCGAACGGCGCTACGGCTATGGCGGCTATCACTATGACGGGCGATGGCGGCCGCTAGCCCAGACGCTGGTTGACCGTTACGGCATCAAGGCCGGAATGAGCGTGCTCGATGTCGGCTGCGGCAAGGGCTACCTGCTCCATGAGTTCACGCAAATCGTTCCGGGCCTGCGCGTTGCCGGCATCGACATCTCGCAATACGGCGTCGAAAACGCCAAGGAGGAAGTCCGGCCGTTCCTGAAGGTCGGCAGTGCGACCGACCTTCCCTACCCCGATCACGATTTCGATCTCGTGGTCTCGCTCGGCGTGCTGCACAACCTTCCGCTCGAAGAAGTGTTCCGCGCGGTTTCCGAAATCGAGCGGGTCGGGCGCGGTGCATCGAAATATCTGATGGTCGAGTCGTTCCGCAACGAACGCGAAAAGGCCAATCTTCTGTACTGGCAGCTGACCTGCCTGAGCTTCCACAATCCCGCGACATGGGCGTGGATCTATGACCGATGCGGGTACACGGGCGATCATGGTTTCATCTTCTTCGAATGAGTCACCCGGCGGACGCCGTCCGGTCTCGCTTCGCGCGCAGAATCCGGAGGTCTATTATTCCGATGACGCCATCGTCACGGCCGACGATGCGACCATCGCGGAACTGAAGCGGATCGCCGCCGAGAATCCGCGCCTGCGCAGCCGGCTCTGCACCCATCCCGACCCGTCGGCCAGTTTGCACGAGATGCTGATCGTGCACCATCGGGACGCCTATGTGCGCCCGCACAAGCACTTCGGCAAGCCGGAATCGTTTCACGTGATCGAGGGCACCGCGCGGGTCGTGATTTTCGAGAACGACGGACAGATCCGCGATGTCCTCGACATGGCGCCATACGGTCAGGGGGGGCTTTGCTACTACCGAATGCCCGACCAGGTATTTCACACCATCCTGATCAGTTCGGAATGGCTGGTGTTTCACGAAACCACCGCCGGACCGTTCGATCCTGCCCGGACCGCATTTCCGGACTGGGCGCCCGATGGCAGCGATGAAGGTGCGGTCAAAAGCTACATGGCCGCGATAGAGGCGCTTACGGACATATGAAACAGAAATTAGCCGCCGCGCACATCACATAGACTGGTGATGCCGATCAATGCGCCGCCCGGGATTGCAGCGACAAGGAAGCTGCAGGAGGCTGGATGGAAACCGCAACTTATCAATTGTGACGCCGGATGCAGCCGTATACCCTAGCCAACAACCACAATCGACCGGCCGATGCTGCCGGCCCATTGATTTTCCGAACCCCGTCCCGAAGCGAGACCAACTGTGTCTGATCATTGCCGCCTCTGCCATTCGACCGATCTGCGGCCGGTCATCGATCTCGGCGAAATGCCCATCGCGCATCGCCTTTTGCGCAGCAAGAGTGAGCCGGAGGAGCGGTTTCCGTTCGAGGTTCTGGCCTGCGGCAGCTGCGGGCTTCCCCAGATCGTGAAACCGATCGATCCGGATATTCTCTATCGCCAGTTCAACTATAATTTCAGCAGCTGGAAGCCGGAGCCGCATCAGGTCGATGAGCTCGATACGATCGGGAAATTCACGAAGCACCATTCCGTGTTCGAGATCGGCTGCAACGATGGCCTCTTCATGGACAAGCTTCGCGAGCGCGGTGCCAAGGTGCTGGTCGGTGTGGAGCCCAACCCGGTCTCCGGAAAAATCGCCCGCGAACGCGGCATCAAGGTCTATTCGGATATGATCAGTCCGGCAATGTGCCAGGATGCGGTCGCTCAAGCTGGTAAATTCGACCTCGTCGTCTCGCGGCAGGTGCTGGAGCATATCGTCGACTTCGAGAACTTCTTCGCATGCGTGAAGCTTGCCTTGAGCGATGAAGGCCTGCTGTTCATCGACGTGCCGGATTTCGCCCCAGGCTCGACGGCGGGAGACCTCTCGGTGCTCTGGGAGGAACACGTCAGCTATTTTACGGAAGCCACCTTGCTGGCGCTGCTGGCCCGCCACGGCTTTGAGGCGGTGTCCGTAAAGAAGTATAATTTCAGCGGCGGCAGTCTCGCCGTTGCGGCGCGGCTTGCCGGGCGGGAGGTAAAGGCGCCCGCGGCATCGACCGGCGTCGGCGAGAAATTTGCCGAGCGGGCGCGGGAGTATGGCGCCCGGCTTCGTCCGGTTCTGGCGAAGGCGCGAGACGCAGGCATGCAGGTTGCAATCTATGGCGCCGGCTGCCGCGCCTGCACGTTCACCAACGCCCACCAGTTGGCGGATCTGATCGAAGTCTCGGTCGACGATCAGAAGGAGCGTCAGGGCCTGTTTCTGCCAGGCACCCGCATTCCGATCCGATCACCGGAGGAACTCCTCGACCAGCCTGAGACGCTCGTCTGCTTGCTCGCGGTGAACCAGGAGAACGAGATCAAGGTGAGCAACCGTCTGCGCGAGGCTCTAAAGCGCCAGCTGCACATCGTGTCGATTTTCGCGCCTTCAGATATTTGGCATGAACTCGATCAGTTTGAGCGGGCCGCAGGCTATCGGAATGGCTGACGACAAGCTCTTTCAGTATTACGAGCGCCAGGACATTCTGCCGACGTTCGGGAATCTCAAGTCGCCCGCCGAGTTCAAGGCCTACGCCGCCCAGCGGCGCGAGCTGTTCTCGGAAAAGCTGATGCTGCCGCCGCGGCTGTTCGACGGTGCCGAGGTGCTGGAGTTCGGTCCTGATTCCGGCGAGAACGCCATGGTGTTTGCGGGCTGGGGCGCCATGATGACGTTGGCGGAACCGAACCGGCAAGCGCACACGAAGATCAGCGCCTACTTCGGGCACCTTTCCCTCTCGGATCGCCTTCGCGAGGTAACGTCGTCGGATGTCGAGGGATTTCGCAGCGAGCGTGGTTTTGATGTCGTCGATGCCGAAGGATTTATCTATACAATCCAGCCCTCCGAAACATGGCTCGGCATCTTCGAGCGGTTGCTCAATCCGGACGGCTACGCCGTCGTCTCCTACTATGAGCGCTACGGCGGGTTTCTTGAGCTCGTTCTCAAGGCTATCCACGCGGCCGGAAAAGTGCTGAGCGGACGCCCTGCCTTGGAGACGGCGAAGCTGCTGTTCGAGGCCAAATGGAACAGCATTCCGCACACGCGTGCTTTCGAATCCTGGCTGATGGACGTGTTGGAAAACCCTTTCGTGCGCCACCGATACTTCATCGACGCGGCTGAGCTGTGCCAGGACGCGGCTCGGCTCGGCTTTGCTGTCCATTCGGCATGGCCCTCTTATCGCGATACGCTGGACGTCTACTGGCACAAGAAAATTCTGCCCAGCGACGAGACGCTGCGTCGTGCGCTTCAACATCTACGTCGCAGCCGATTGAGTTTTGTCGGCGGACGAAAGCTGTATTTGGCCGGCCGCGCCGAAGTGGTGGAATCGATCTCGTCGTCGCTTCAATGCCTGATCAGGGATGTCGACCGTCTGATCGACGATCCTTTCGGCGATCGACTGGCGGGCGTCATTTCCGGTCTGGCATCCCTGCGGAGGAACATTGAGGGCACCGAAATCCTTGCCGATGACGACGCGGACATCGAAGCGTTTGGTGCAACTCTCGACAGCCTTTATCGAATATTCTCGGCGATCGGTCGGCGCGATCTGACTGCTCTCGCCGCTCTGACGCAGTCTGATGCGGCCTTCATCAACGCATGGGGACTGCCGGCGCACTTGATCGTCCTGCGAAAACGTTCCGCAATATCAGGGGCGGAAAGTTGACGGTGGGGATTGGCATCATCGGCATGGGCATGGTCGGCCAGATGTGCCACCTCGCCAACTTTGTTTCCAATCCCGCCTGCCGTGTCGTTGCGATCGCCGACCTCCGGCCCGACTTGGCCGCAGCCGCGGCGGCCAGATTCGGCATCTCCCGGGTGTATCAAACGCATCGGGAGTTGCTGGACGACCGCAGCATTGCCGGCGTGGTTGTGGTAACGCGGCGCCGCGCCACCGGTCCGATTGTGCTGGAGGCCCTGAACAGTGGGCGGCATGTGCTCTCTGAGAAGCCGATGGCCTATACCACGGCGCAGGCAAGTTCGCTTGTGAAGGCCGCGCGGGAGCGAAATCTCGTCTACAGTATCGGTTATATGAAGCGCCACGACGCGGGCGTATCACGCGCGATAGCTCTGCTTCATCGACTCCGCACCGGCGGCTCGCTCGGCCGCTTGATGAACGCGCGCGCCTGGTGCCTTGCCGGCGACACCGGCGGAACGCGCGACAATTTCGTGATGACGGCGGAGCCGCGTCCAGACGGGATCGAACTCTGGCAGGATGGCCCGGACTGGATGCCGATTTCGTTGCGGCCGGGCTACGACACGTTCTTGAACGTGTTCAGCCATATCATCAATCTCGCGCGCTACCTGCTGGGCGGCTTTCCGACAGTGATGCCAAGCAACGCTGCCCCCCCTGGCGCGGCGACCATAAGTCTTGATTTCGGGGGTACGACCTGCGCCTTTGAATTTGCCAATGAAGCTTCGGGTCCGTGGCGGGAAGGAATTGCGATCCATTTTGAGCACGGCACCCTGACCATTGAACTGCCGCCCCCCTTCGCCGAAGAAGAGGCGCGGGTGACGTGCCATGAAAACGGTGTCCTGTCGCAACTGCCGCGCGGTAAAAGTTGGGCGTTCCGGCGACAGGCCGACGCGTTCGTGTCGGATGTGAACAGCCGTTCACCACCATTGGCATCCGGAGAAGATTCACTCACGGACATTGCGCTCGCGGAGGCGATCTGGACAAGGCGCGTCGACCAGTAGCGGACTGATTTTGCTATTTCACCCTGTCGAGTGGCGTGATCCCGGCAATCGGGCCGACCTGGATAGTCACGGCAGCGAGCTGCCTCAGAAACGTCGGGACATCGCAGCGCGCCAGCACGCGACAGGCATAGTAGCGCCGCACCAAGGCAGTGTCGGCGGACGCGGAGCCCGGCAGGAGCGAAATCGTCGCCTGCGGACCGGAGGGATCGATGTGGTGAAACGCACTGCCCTCTGCGGTACGCAGGAATTCCATTTCGTGCAGAATGGTTGGTCGCTCGGCCCCCATGGTGAAGCCGAAAAGCGGCTGATCACCCCAGGCCAGGCGAAGCATGCCGCTTACTTCAGAAAGGCCGAAAGGCATGCGCGTTGATGGATAGTCGAGGAAGCCATTGTAGAGGGCAAACACAGTGGCCGGGGGCTTCGGCATTGCGGCTAGATGCTCGATCAAGGCCTCCTGCCTCAGAACTCGGGTCTGCATGAGAACGTAGCCGTTCCACAGCATCGCGATCGAAAGGGTCGATGCCGCACCGAAAACGACGGCGAACGCACCCTTGGCGCCAACGGCAGTCTCGGCGAGGCGATTGACGGCGAGCAAACCCAAAGCGAGCGGCACGCCAAACATCAGCAGATGGCGGCTTTCATAAAAATGATCGGCAGGGCGAAGGCCGGCGACGAGATAGGGCAACGCCAATGCAAAGAATGCAATCGGGCATAGCAACAGAGGCGGCGCCACGGAATTTCCAATCCCTCGTGATGCTCCCGTCTTCGAACGCAGCAGCAGAAAACAGCCAACGGCGACAACCGCAGATGCCAGCGCAAACAGAAGGAAGCTGTCCGTTGCGACATGCGCGGCCTTGGACAAGACGCTTCGATAGCCAACCAGAAAGAAGACGCGCAGGCCTTCGAATAATTCCGAGGGTGCCGGAAGGTGAGCATTGTAGTGGCCCGCATAGACGCCGATGCGCCTGAAAAAGAGATTGAGTATTCCCCAATAAATTATTGGAAGCGCAACCAACTCCGGGTAGCCGGTGATGCAGCGCCACACAGCCTGAAAAGCCCGACGGAAATGGCTCTTCTCGTGATCAACGGCTCGCCATATCGCAAGGAAAAGCGCGATCATCAGGAAGCCGTAGAGCACCATGGTTGAATTGAGCGCAAAGCTCAGAAAGAAAACCAGAACAGCCGCAACGCGGAGTAAAATGTTTCGCGCGCCGCTTGCGCCGAAAGCGAGTATTGTCAGCCACGCCCCGAGGAAAACGAGACCGAAGCTGAAGACGTAGACGGCGTTCGCTTTTCCCGCCCAGAGCTGATAACCCGGATAGGTCCACACGATCAGCGCAAACCCAACGGCTTCCAGGCAGGTCATAAGATTGAGCCGTGTCGCAGCCAGCTGCATGGAGGCGGCCCCGAGAAGGATGCCTGCACAGGCCAGCACCTTCATTACCAGGATCGGATTTCCTGTGAGATTGGCGATGTAGTCGTAGCTGAAAAACACTGGATGGCCGGCACCGTTGAGCAGGAAGCCGATGTTGACCACGTAACCGGGGCGCACATTGAGCACCAGCCAGTCGTCCATCACAGGGCCGTCGTTCAAGATCAGCGGCGCATGTGCAACGAGTAGAAGAGCAAGCAAGATCGTTACGGCGCGCGACGGAGATAGTGTCGGAGGACGGGTAAGAGACGGCATTTTTGCTCCTTGGCGGGGCGGAAGCTGTCATGCCAACTGGACCGGCGCAAGTCCGCGAGAACGGCTCTGCGGGGCTTGTTGACCGGGAAAATACGATCTCATATAGACTGACGAAAGACCGAGATGACGGTTCGAAGTACCTGGACCTCGCTGGTGATCTCCTGCAATGAACTTGTTACCGGGGCCTGCGCAAACCATCGCGATCTGCCTTAGCCTTTGGCTTCCGTTGCTGTTGCTCGGCTACGCAAGGTTTCTCAGCATCCGCAGCGCCGGCAGCCGTTTCCGCATCGGTTGCGTGACGATCGTAGCGCTCTTTGGACTGGCATGCATCGCCCTGCCCGGCGAGCGGCAGTTCGATGACGTCGTCGGTGGCGTCCTGCTTTTGGCGACTGCCATTCTGCTGGTCTATGTATTCTGGAGCCTGCTTGCCTGGGGATTTACGCTGACGCTGTTGACGGCGCTGGCGCAGGCCGGACGACCTCTCACGGAGGAGCAATGGGCGGCAACCTATATGCAGGGGGGCGATTTGGGCACGTTTGCACATAACCGGCTGAAGCTGTTGCTTGGGTCCGGCATGATCGTTGCAGCCAACGGCAAGGTCTCGACAACAGCCAAGGGTCTGATCGTCGTGCGTCTCGTCAAACTCGTACGCTTCGCAACTGGCCTTGGATAGACGCGATGATGTCTTTCGCCTTCGGGATCATCGGAGTGGCCGCGTTCGCCCTCATGGCGCCCGTTATGCAATGGTTGACGCGTCGTGCGGCATCCTCCGTGTCGCCGGTAATAGTCCTCGCCATCGCTGCCATCCTCTCGCATCTCGCGAGCGTCGTGCTGGGCATCGCGTATGTGCCGGAATTCAAGTACTGGAACGCCGCATCGATCTTCAGCTTTGGTGTGATGAGCTACATCTTCGCCTTCGGTGCCGTCTACAAATCGGTTTCGCTTGAAATCCTGCTTGAGGTGACCGAACTTCCCGCGCGCGAGGCTCCGCTTTCGGACATTGTCGAGCGCCAGGTGCCCGGTATATTCCGGGAAAGAACCAATATCCTCGTTGACTCCGGCCTTGCCGAACGGACAGGCTCCGGCTTCGTGGCGACTGCGGCCGGCAGGAAGCTGGCGGGCCGCATCGCGCGACTTCGCCGCGTGTTTGCTATTGGGGATACCGGTCTATACGACTTTCCGATTGAACGACGACGCTGAAATCCGCTGGACGTTCAATTGCTTGAGGCACTATAGCATGTCCGACCAGCGTCAGCGCGGTATTGTTTACAGCATGCAAGTGTCGTAAAGCTCCGGCAACGTCACGAATCGGCACATAATGTCATCTCCCAAACCAGACAAAAAGCTAACGATCGTCGTTCCCGCCCTCAATGAAGAGGAGAGGATCGCTGACACCATACGCGGCATCCTGCCGGCGGCCCGCGATCTGCTGGATGATTTCGAGATCTTCCTGGTCGACGACGGAAGCACCGATGCGACAGGATCGATCATGGACAGCTTCGCGAGCGAAGACTCGCGGATCGTCGTGATCCATCAGCCGCAAAGGCAAGGCGTGGGTGCGGCTTTCGAGGTTGCACTGAAGCGGGCAAAGTTCGATTTCATTACGCTCATTCCCGGCGACCATGCTTTTCGGAACGACGGCATTTCCAGAATGTTCAAGGCGGCTGGCGCGGCCGATGTCGTGATCACCTTTCGCGACAACCAGTCGGACCGATCGCTCAATCGCTCGATCCAGTCGCATTCGCTGCGGTTCACCCTGAACTGCCTGTTCGGCTTCTGGTTGTTCGATTACCACAGCATGATCGTTTATCCGGTGAAGTGGCTGCGGCAGGTTCCCGTCAAGGCCGACGGCTATGGCTATCAAATCTGCGCGCTGATCTCGTTGTTGCAACTGGGCCTCACCCATGTGCAGGTTCCCGTGAGCCTGAACGCGGAGCTCAAGGGCTCGTCGCGCGCGTTGCGTCCGCGTACCTATTACGAGCTTGGTGTGACGATCCTGACGTTGCTCCGCCGGGTTCCGATTCGCGGCATCGATGTCAGCAAGATCTCCGCTGAGACCGGACGAACGCCTCCGCGCTAGCTGGCTAGCTAGCTAGCTAGCTGCCGGCGGCACCTTGGAGAACAGACGAAAAAAATTCTCGGTGGTCTGCCGCGAAATCTCGTCCAACGAGACGCCACGCGCCTCTGCCAGCACCTTGGCGACTTCAACAACGTAGGACGGCTCGTTGCGCTTGCCGCGAAATTTCCCCGGCGCAAGATACGGCGCGTCGGTCTCGACCATGATGCGATCGGCCGGTAGTTCGGCCGCGAGTTCGCGCAATGCCTCGGACTTCTTGAACGTCACGATGCCGGTGAACGAGATCGACAGGCCCAGCGCAATCGCCTTCATCGCCAGCTCGCGTCCGCCGGTATAGCAATGCAGCACGGCCTTGAACGGCCCCTTCCCTGCTTCGTCTTCGAGTATTCGGCCGCAGTCTTCGTCTGCCTCGCGGGTATGGATTACCAGCGGCAATCCGGTCGCGCGCGCGGCTGCAATATGGGCGCGAAAACCACGCTCCTGCGCCTCGGGCGAGCCGTGCTCGTAGAAATAATCCAGCCCCGCCTCGCCCAGGGCCACGACCTTCGGGTGCTTCGTCAGTTCGATCAGTTCGCTGGCCGGAATGCCGTCTTCCTCATCGGCATGATGCGGATGGGTGCCGACCGAACAGTAGACGTTGGGAAACCGTTCGGCGATGGCAAGCAGCCCGCCGAGCCGCCTGACGCGGGTCGAGATCGTGACGATGCGGCCGACACCGGCCGCCTCGGCACGCGCGACGATGCCGTCGAGATCCTCGGCGAAATCCGGAAAGTCGAGATGGCAATGGCTGTCGACAAGCATGGGCTGCAAACCGCTCAATCCACCTTTGGCTCGACGTAACGCGGAAACACGCCGACCGGCGGCGGCAACGCCGTACCCGGCGCGATCCGCGTGCCGAGCGCCGCAAAGTTGCGCGCCTCCTGTTCGTCGGGAATGCCGAGACTGTCGAGCAGCTTCTCCGAGGCGTCAGGCATGACCGGCTGCGTCAGGATGGCGATCTGGCGCACCACTTCCGCGGTCACATACAGCACGGTCTTCTGCCGCGCCGGATCGGTCTTGGCCAGCGCCCACGGCGCCTCGCCCGCGAAATAGCGGTTGGCTTCCGCCACCACGGACCACACCACGTTCAGCCACTGATGAATCTGCTGCGTCGCCATTGCCGTGCGCGAAGCTCCCAGCATGGCATCGGCTTCCGCCAGGATCGACCTGTCGTTGTCGGTCAACTCGCCGGGCTCGGGCAGCACGCCGCCGAGTTGCTTTGCGATCATGGACAGCGAGCGCTGCGCCAGATTGCCGAGATCGTTGGCGAGATCGGCATTGATGCGCGCGACAATGGCTTCGTGGTTGTAGTTGCCGTCCTGTCCGAACGGCACCTCGCGCAGGAAGAAATAGCGCATCTGGTCGACGCCA
Organism: Bradyrhizobium sp.; assembly: GCA_013822885.1. Taxonomy (GTDB): domain Bacteria; phylum Pseudomonadota; class Alphaproteobacteria; order Rhizobiales; family Xanthobacteraceae; genus Bradyrhizobium. The sequence goes on along the minus strand of PNLC01000005.1, from coordinate 2,901 downwards.
TACTGGTCGGCCAGATTGAAGGGATCGACGACGTTGCCGACCGACTTCGACATCTTCTCACCCCTGTTGAACAGGAAGCCGTGGGCATAGACCCGCTTCTGCACGGGAATGCCGGCCGACATCAGGAACGCCGGCCAGTACACGGCGTGGAAGCGGATGATGTCCTTGCCGATGATGTGCACGTCCGCCGGCCAGTAGCGCCAATTCGGATCGCTCTCGTCGGGAAAGCCGACGCCCGTGATGTAGTTGGTCAGGGCGTCGACCCAGACATACATCACATGCTCGGGGTCGTTCGGCACCTTGACGCCCCAGTCGAACGTCGTGCGCGAAATCGACAGATCCTTCAGGCCGCCTTTGACGAAGCTGATGACTTCGTTACGGCGTGAATCCGGGCCGATGAAGTCCGGCTGGTTCGCGTAAAGCGCCAGCAGCCGGTCCTGATAGGCTGAGAGCTTGAAGAAATAGCTTTTCTCCTCGACCCACTCGACCGGCGAGCCCTGCGGGCCACGGCGCAAATTGTCCTCGCCGAGGACGGTCTCTTCCTCGGCGTAATAGGCTTCATCACGCACCGAGTACCAGCCGGCATAGGTATCGATATAGATGTCGCCGTTCTGCTGCATCCGGTTCCAGACCGCCTGGACCGAACGATGATGCTCAGGCTCCGTGGTCCGGATAAATCGATCGAACGACACGTTCAGACGCTCGTCCATTTCCCTGAAACGGCCGGCATTGCGCGCGGCAAGGTCGGCAACCGGCATTCCCTCGCTCTCGGCGGTCTGAATCATTTTCAGGCCGTGCTCGTCGGTGCCGGTGAGGAAGAACACGTCCTTGCCGTTCAGCCGCTGAAACCTTGCCAGCGCGTCGGTGGCGATCGCCTCGTAGGCGTGGCCGATATGTGGTACGCCGTTCGGATAGGCGATCGCTGTCGTGATGAAGTAGGTGTTGCGCTCGGCGACCGCCGCCGGCTCGGCCGTAGCGGCGGGCTGCGAGGGCGGCACAATAGCTTCCGCAGTTTCCATCGCAGGTGTCGCTTCTACCGGAACCTCCGCTCGCAGCGCTACAGCACGCTTCTTCGCTGCGGATTTCTTCGCCGGTTTCCTGGCCGCTTTTTTTGCAACCTTCCTGGCAGACTTCCCTGCGACCTTCTTCGCGGCCTTTTTGGACGACTTTTTCGCGGCCTTCTTTGCCGGCTTCTTCGAAGCCTTGCGGGCCTTCTTCGCGACGCGCTTGCTCTTGGCCGCGCGCTTTTTCACCGCGGCCTTCTTGCTAGCGCCAGCGGGCGACTTGCGCGCCTTCTTGGCCTTGCGCTTTTTCGAAGCCTTCTTTGCAGCCGTCGCCACGATGAATTCCTTTTGACCCAAGCGATTGTCGGGATTGATGTCAGGCGGAGCGTTACCGCGTTGCTTCCGCGAGCATGCCGAACACCGAGAAAACCAGCGGCTTTCGCTCCAGATTGTACGATTCTGTGTCGCGCGCGGCGCGGACGATCTTTTCCCATACCTCCGCCAGCCGTGCAAGGCGGGGAAGGTTCGCGTTGGCGTCCTCGGTGCGCAGCTTTTCGCCAATCCAGCGATCAATGCCGTCGATGAAGGCGGCCAGCGCCACGCGGTCGCTGGTGCCGAGCGCATCGCCTAGCGCATGCAGTTCGCGCGGATCGACCCGCGGCAGGCTCGCCAGCAGCGCCGCGGTCCGCTGCTGCAGCTTGAGCGCGTCCCCGCCCATCAAGGTCAGCGCGCGCGATACGCTTCCTTCCGACGCGTCGGCAGCCTCCGCCAGGGTAGCATCATCGGATGCGATGCCAGAGGCGTGCGCTGCCGCGCGGATCACGTCGCCGGTTGCGAGCGGCCGCAGCGGCAGCTTGCGGCAACGGGACAGGATCGTCGGTAACGCCCGCGCCGGTGAATGACTGACGAGCAGAAACAGCGATCGTTGCGGCGGCTCTTCGAGAATCTTGAGCAGCGCATTGGCCGCGTTCGGATTGAGTTCGTCGACGGTATCGACGATGCATACTCGCCAGCCGCCCACCGCCGCGGTCGATCCGAAGAACGAAATCGTCTCCCGTGTCTCGTCGACGGTGATGACCGTGCGCAGCACACCGCGATCGTTGAGGCCGCGCTCGAGCACCAATAGCCCGCCATGGGCATTCGCCGCGACCTGACGCGCGACCGGATCATTGGGTTCGAGCGCCAGCGTTTCTGCACGCTGCACCGAAGACTTCATGGGGTCCGCATTGGCCAGCACGAAGCGCGCCATGCGATAGGCCAGCGTTGCCTTGCCGATGCCCTGCGGGCCGCCGATCAGCCAGGCATGCGGAATCCGTCCGCTGCGGTAGGCATTCAGCAACGCTGCCTCCGCCCCGCCATGGCCGAACAGATCGGCCGTTTCGCGGGGATGCCTGAACGCCATCTCCGGCTCGGTCTTGCGGGCGCTCATGCGGAACTGGCCCTGGTCGGAGCGGCGAACAGATGGTCGCGCAGGGCGTTCCAGACGTGGGCCGCGACCGTGTCGGCATCGGCATTGGCGTCGATGAGGACGCAGCGCTGCGGATCTTCCTCGGCGATCTGTCTGTAGGCGTCGCGCAGGTCCTGATGGAATTGAACGTTTTCCGCCTCGAAGCGATCGGGCACGCCGCTGCCCCGACGGGCGGCGGCGCGCTTCAGGCCGACCTCGACAGGAATATCCAGGATGATGGTGAGGTCAGGCTTGAGGTCACCGATGGTGACCCGCTGCATGGCGTTGAGCACGTCAGGCGAGACCTGCCCCAGCCTGCCCTGATAGGCGCGCGTCGAATCCGAGAACCGGTCGCACAGCACCCACGTCCCCTGACCGAGCGCGGGCTGGATAACCGTGCGCACATGGTCGTCGCGGGCCGCGGCAAACAGCAGCGTCTCGGCCTCGGGA
>PNLC01000004.1 GCA_013822885.1 Bradyrhizobium sp. | reverse complement strand
GCGATCGAGCGGGTGACGCGGTAGCAGTGCGAATGCGCCTTGATGTCGAGGCCCGGCGTCGCGGGCTTCTGATAGTCGATGCGCAGGTCCAGCGTGGCGATTGATCGCGTTCCATCGAGCGCGAGCTGCACGGCCATGCCGCAGCTCTCGTCGAGCATGGCGGTAACGACGCCGCCGTGCAGCACGCCCGTCTCGGTGTCGCCGACGAAGACCGGACGGTAGGGCAGGCTTGACCACGCCTCGCCGGGCGCGGCGCGGTCGAGCCGGAGCCCGCTGATGTAGCCATAGACTGAACGGCGCGCGCCGATCGCCTTGGCGAGCTGCTCAAACGCCAGCGGCGCATTCGATGGTTGGGTCATCCGTCTACCTGTTGAATGGCGTTGTCGTACGCGTCAATGCTTGCCTTGGCGCGAACCGCTATTTCCGCGGCCGTCATGCCCGGCTTGTAGAGGCTGCTGCCGAGACCAAACGCAACAATGCCGGCCCTCGTGTAGTCCGCAAAATTCCTGTCGGAGACGCCACCAACCGCCGCGATCACCAAATCCGGGGGAAGCACGGCGCGAATGGCGGTAATCCCCGCCGCGCCGAGCACGCTCGCCGGAAAGAATTTCAGGCACGAGGCTCCCGCCCTGGCGGCAAGCAGCGCCTCCGTCGCGGTAAAGACGCCAGGCATTGTGACCATGCCAAGTGCCCGGGCGCGTGCGATGATCTCAGGGTCGACGTTGGGCGATACCAGCAGCCGGCCGCCGATGTCATGCAGCCGCTCGACCGCTTCCAGCGTCAGCACGGTTCCGGCACCCACGAGAATCCCGGCAGGGGACATCCTGACGGCAATCTCGATCGAGCGGAACGGATCCGGCGAGTTGAGCGGGATCTCGATTGCCGTCATGCCGCTGTCGATCAGCGCGCTGACGATATCCGGCGTTTCCTCAGGTCTGACGCCGCGCAGGATCGCGACCAGCGGTCGCTTCATCGGTGGAAACGGGACAACGCTCATTCGCCTGATCCTCTATGCATTCCAGATCGATTGCGCGGCCATCGCAAGGCCGCGACGGACCGCATCCTCGGCACCGATGGATCGGACGGGAACGGAGACCGTGTCAAATGCCAACTGGTAGAGCATCTGAAGCCTTCCGGATGCTACCAGCGTGATGCCGGTCCCGGGCATTTCTCCGGCAAGTCCGGCCGCCAGTTCAAGACCAATCAGCGTGCCCGATATCTTCTCTCGGGCCGCGGATGGCGTGCCGCCGTAAAGAAGCTGCCCCGATCGAACCTGGAACAGCAGATTGGCGGCGAGCGCAGGCGCATCGAACGAAGCCGTGACGGCCGACTCGAACGCGTCGATATCCACCGCATCATCGGCGCCGCTCACCGCATGGGACAGGATCGTTTCGCGCGACACGGCGTCGAACAGCTCTCCCGTCATGAACGTGGCGAAGCGCTCGACGGTGCCGCCATTCACCCGGACCCACTTCGAATGGGTGCCCGGCAGGCAGACCACGGCCTCGCCAGCCGCGTCGATACCGAGCGCACCGAGCAACTGCGTCTCCTCGCCGCGCATGACATCCGGCGCCGCGCGGTCGCGTTGCGCAATTCCCGGCAGGATGCGGATGTCGCGATCCTGTCCGGGAACGACGACGGCATGCCTGAGGATCGCGGCGAGCGGCGCCGGGGTGTCGACGTACCCGGCTTCAACCCATCCCTGCCGGGCACCCGCCATGCCGCAGACGATAACGGGCAACTCATGTGCCGCGCCGACAGCGTCCATATGCGATTGCAGCACGGCCGCGAAGCCAGGCTTGCCCGCCGCCACCATGCCCTCGTGGCTGCGACGTTCGCCGAGCACGTTGCTGGCCCGGTCGACCAGCCAGAGCCGAAAACTGCTCGTGCCCCAATCGACCGCGACGTATGCCGCCTGTTTCATTTCAACCCCGCCCGAATGCCATCCGCGCGTCTTCGACATTGCAGTTGATTTGCCGGAATGCAATCAGCATGATCCGAGGTAATGCGGGGAACGCTGCTTGCAGCGGGCCTTGCCAATGAACGCGTCCACGAGAACGCGTCATGCAACAAGGGGGAGGGTGCCGTTGTGATCAATCGGCTTTGCAGGCGCGCGCTTGTCGGCCTGGGTGTGTTGCTTGCCTTCCTATCGGCACAGGCCCACGCGCAATCGAACCCCAAGACCATAATGCTTGTGGTTCCCTATGCCGCCGGCGGCGGCACGGATACGGTCGCGCGGCTGATTGGCGAACGGATGTCGCGCACGCTGGGACAGACCATCATCATCGAGAATGTCGCAGGAGGCGGCAGCACGCTGGCTAATGATCGTGTCGCCAGATCGGCGCCCGATGGCTCTACCGTGCTGATCAATCACGTCGGGCTGCTTGCCGCGCCGAGCCTGTTTACCAACCTGCGGTACGACACGAAAACGGCGTTCGAGCCGGTCGGCCTGGTCAACAACGCGCCGATGGTCCTGATCGGCCGCAAGTCGCTGCCCGGCGCGGGACCGAAGGATTTCGTGGCGTGGATCAAGGCGCAGGGCGACAAGGCGAACTTCGCGCACGGCGGTCTCGGGACCAACAGTCACCTGTGCGCGGTGATGATGGGCAATGTGCTCGGCTTCAAGCCGACGATCGTGGCCTATCGCGGCTCGGCGCCGGCCATCGCCGACCTGCTGGCGGGGCAGGTCGATCTGCTGTGGGATCAGGTGACCAACGCGCTGCCGCAGATTCAGGCCGGGACGCTGCACGGCATCGCCATCACGTCGCCGGCGCGGCTTGAACAGTTGAAGGACGTGCCGACCACCGCCGAACTCGGCATGCCCGAGGTCAGCTACTCGATGTGGCATGGGCTCTACGTCGCCAAGGGCACGCCGAAAGAAACAGTAACGGCGCTGAACGCCGCGCTCCGCGGCGCGCTGTCCGATCCCGTCCTGCTGGAGAAGCTCAAGCAGCTCGGCACCTTGCCGTTCCCCGACAGCGAATTGACGCCGGAGGCACACGCGCGCCTGTTCGCCGCAGACTTGCCACGCGTGGCAAAGCTGATCGAAAGTTCGGGTATCAAGGCGAGCGAGGCGAAGTAGGGCGCGCTCGGGCTACAGGAAATCCCGGAGCCTGGAGAGTTCGGCCGCGAGTTCGGAGGAGATCACGGCAGGGATCAACTCGCCCTGCGGAGCCGTGTGAATCTCGTAGAGATGACGCTGCCCCACCGGCTGCTTCAGGAACTTGGTCAAGCACTCTTCCAACGTACCATCAAAAACCTGGTACGGGGTCGACCATGCAGCATCCTTGACGCGTTCGTTGTTCTTCGAAGGCCATTTTTTGAGAACAGCAGGAACTGCAAAGTCCATTTGAATGCCATCGCCGAGAACAAGTAGCCGCATCCAAAAACGCTTTTCGGTCTCCGGAGATAACTTCCCAAATCGGCCGTGGTTCGACCGAAGCGTCCATCATATTGATGTTTACTGTGATGGACCTGACGCGCGGCTGGCCTTCATTCAGGTCCGGGAGTCCAGCGCCGGCCGCTCCGGCAGGGCGACGCAGCCCTCTTCCAACGCGGGGCCGCAGCTTAGGGACGCGCTTCCGAGGCAGGCATGACAAAGACCTGGCCGGGATAGATCAGGTTGGGATTGCGGATCTGCTGCTTGTTTGCCTTGTAGATCGTGGCATAGCGCGTGCCCACGCCATAGGTGGCCTGGCTGAGGCGCCAAAGCGTGTCGCCACGGGAGACCGTGGTAGTCGCGATCTTCGGCACGACCACGGTGGAGGACGAGCCTGCGTCCGACGCGACATTCCCTCCGGCGGCCGCCAGTTGCGGCTGGCCGACCGCGGCGATGTCCGTCCGCCTGGGAGCGGCGGACTGCGCCGTTACCGTCCCGGTCACAGCCTGGTCAGGAACATTGAACGGCACCTCGGCACGTGCGCGCACGCTGGTTGAGTTCGACTCCATTTCGTCGACCCGGACGCGATAATTGCCGGGGGCGACGCCTTCATTGATCGTGACCGCGAACCGTCCATCCTTGCCGGCCGTTACCGGCGCGACGAAGCTGTCGTTCAAATAGAGCCTGACCGCAGCGCCGGCGCGTGCGCGGCCGCTGACGTGGAACTTGCCGCCCGGCTCGATCTCGACCGCCTCCACGATCACTGCGCCAGCCGTCGCCTTCGAAGAATCCGGCTGCGACAGAACCACGGTGGGCTTGTTCGGTGTCATCAGCGCCACGACCGGCGCGTCGGTTGAACTGGGCTCGATCGCAACGGCAACGCTTTGCCTGGACATCGTTTGCTTGCCGTTGGAATCCCTGGAGCGCAGCGTCAGATCGTAAGTGCCGGCGGGAAGCTTCGGCGAGATCATGACGAATTGCCCGGATTTATCCGCGACCGCGCGATCGTGCACCTCGCCGTTGCGAAGCAGTTCCACCGTTGCGCCCGGCGTCGTCCGGCCGGCGATGACCGCGTCGCCCGACGGTTCGACGCGGGCAACGTCGAATTCCGGCACGCCGTCAGCGCTCTCTGCCGGCAACGGGGATCCGGTCAGGCCGCGGACTACCGCATTGGCCTGCGCTTCCGCCGCTGCGAGCGCGGCGGACTCCCTTGATTGCGGGCCTGAGGCCGGCGTTGAAGCGGCCGGCGCGGCGGATGTCATCTTTGCATCAACCGGCGGCTCACGGCGGGCGTACTGGATCGCGAACACGAGCGCGATGCCGCAGGCTGCCGCAAGCGCGACGTAGGGGACGGCCATTCGGCTCATCGATAGGGCAGTCATGATGTTCGTCCGCCTGGAAGGTCAATTCAGTTCAGTATGATACCCCATTTTGATGGAATTGAATGCCTTTCGAGACGCAAGTCGCCGGAGTTACCCACTCTTGGAGCTCAATGGCGCATTTTGGCTTCACCGGGGACCGTTGTCGTCCCGTTTTGGGGCACAGCCGGTCCCGGTAGGGCGTCCGATCGGGTGGCTGATTCGGGTGTTCTCACCGGCCACTATGGTTTCCGGACGTCACCGACCGTCCATCCCGCCACTGATCGGAGGCCGCAGGGCGGGGGGGACGGTTCGGTCACACCATCAGATCATGCAGCAAATGGCTGACATCGTGCCGTTCATGGCCTGGAATGCCGCCGTGACTGTCGGACCAATGATGACTTGATGGAGACAGGTCGTCAAAGAACGACGGATGCCCGCTGGCTCCCTTGCCGCTTCCATGGTGGCTCATCGATGCCGCGATGTGATCCATGTCGCCGAGCTTGATGTCCGAGGCTTCAGGACCGGAATTCCTGAAGTGGAATGACTCTCCGGACTTGCCGACGCCCCCAGAGCCAAACACTTCACGGGCGATCGAGAAGGGCTCGAAATCTGCCGCGTCGCCTGCTTGCTGGCGCCCACCGTTCGATTCGCCTGAGTTCGAATGACGGTCGCCATCGCCACGGTCGTGACGATCGGAATCGTTCCGCGAGTCATCGCGTCTCGCGTTCCACCACCTTCCATGATGTTCGTGGTTCGATCGGTCATCGGAGTCCGTTCCAGAATGGCTCTCAGCCGTAGCGTGCGTTGGCGCGAGCCGGGCATCGCCCTCCATTGCCCGGACTTGTTCGATCAGCTGTGACGCTGCTCTATCGTCGCTCGGCCCGGTGGCGCCGGTACTATGGTTGAGCACGGGGGTCCGGTCGGACACCAAATGACTTTCGATCGGCACCGTCACTTCGCCGTCCTGCGGCGCTTCGCCGCTCGCCGCGACAATCGCCGGGTCGTCATCGGTGTGCTCGCTCAAATGCGTTGCCGCGTCGTCGGAACTGCTGCCGCCATCGGTTGTCGGCACGGTGTGGCTGCCGTCGACGGGTTGCGCGGGATCACCGCCGGTCCAGTCGAACGTAGCCTCGTCAGCGGTCATCGAGACCAGAGTAACGTCAGCGGTTGCGGCGAGATCCAGACTGGCCGGTTCGCCGGCGGTTGCCGCTTGCACCGTCGCCGGCGGGGGAATGATGTCTGACGGCTCAATGCGGGTAATTCCCTGCAGGTGGATTTCCACGAGACCGGAATCGCCGATCGTCAGGGGCTGATGTGTCGGATTGACGTAGGCAATGGTTTGGTTGGCTGCGCTGTCATAGAGCCAGGCGACGGTATGCGGCGGCACGAAACTGCTTGTGGAAGTCAGTGTCAGGAACGAAAGCGCGCCGAGCGCCGATAGATCGATCCTGTCGGACCCCGATCTGAAATCCGAGACGACGTCGTACCGGGCCGCGTTGGAATCGGAGGTCGACAGAAAAACGAAACGGTCGTCCCCGTTGCCGCCGGTGAGCTTGTCGGCGCCATATCCGCCGATAATGGTATCGCACCCGTTGTTGCCGTTGATCGTATCGCTGCCCGAACCTCCGTAGATCGTGTCATCCCCGTCATTTCCCTTGACGGTGTCGTTGCCGGACCCGGCGTAGATCAGGTCGCTTTTGCCAGTGCCGTTGACGGTATCGCTGCCGGCGCCCGCAAAGACCTTTTGGCCGTGGTGGCCGCCTCCCGCGATGGAGTCGCCGGCGGGGGTTCCGTAGACGAAATGGCCGTCCGATATGACCTTCTTCCCCGTGGCCAGGTAGTCGAAATCGTTCGGATCCGCGTCGTTGCTGCCGTGAACCGTGACCGTTACCACCATCGGAGTGCCGTCCACGGTCCTGACGGTGAACGTATCGGTCAGCGTGTCGCCATCCTCGAGCGCCTGCACGTCGCAGTTCTTGTTGTCGAGCGTGTAGGTCCACACGCCGTCCGCCGTCATCTTGAACGTACCGTAGCCGCCGTCGCTCTCCTTCGGGTAGTTGACCGCGATGAAGCTGTTGTCCGGATTGTCGACGTCGGTATCGGTGAGCGTGCCGGTTGCGTGCGGCGTGCCGTAGTCGTCAACGCCGGCCTCGGTCACCGCGCCGGTTTTGGCGCCGGAAATGATGGCGGCGTCGTTTGTGCCGTCGATGGTAATCGTCACCACCTGCGGGGTGCCGTCGATGGTGGTCACCGTGAAGGTGTCGGTCAGCGTGTCGCATGCATTGAGCGCCTGCACCGCGTGGTTGCTGTCGTCCAGCGTATAGGCCCACACGCCGGCCGCCGTCATGGTGAAGGTGCCGTAGCCGCCATTGCTCGCCTTTGGCGTCGTGACCGCCGTAAAGGTGTTGGGCGCGTTGTCGATATCGGTATCGGTCAGCGTTCCGGTCGCCGTCGGCTTGGCGTATTTGCCGTTGGAATAGCCACCGGCCTCGGTCACTGCGCCGCATTTGGCGCCGGAAATCACGGCCGCATCGTTGCTGCCCTCGATGGTGACCGTCACCACCTGTCGGGTGCCGTCCACGGTGGTCACGGTGAAGGTGTCAGTCAGCGTTTCGCCGACATTGAGCGCCTGCACCGTATTGCTTTTGTCATTGAGCGTGTAGGTCCAGGCGCCGTCCGCGGTCATCGTGAAGGTGCCGTAACCGCCGGTACTTGCCGTCGGTGAGTCGACCGCCGTGAAACTATCGGACGGATTGTCGACATCGGTATCGGTGAGCTTGCCGGCTGCGGTCGGCGCGCCGTACTTGGTGCCGCCGTCCTCGATGACCGAGCCGGTCGTGTCGCCGGAAATGATGGCGGCGTCGTTGGCGCCGTTGATGATGACCGTCACCAGCTGCGGGGTACCGTCCACGGTGGTCACGGTGAATGTGTCGGTCAGCGTGTCGCCGACATTGAGCGCCTGGACCGCGTGATTGGAGTTGTCGACCGTGTAGACCCAGACGCCAGCCGCCGTCATGGTGAAAGTGCCGTAGCCGGCGTTGCTTGGTGTCGGCGAGGTGACTGCCGCAAAGGTATCGGGCGGGTTGTCGACGTCGGTGTTGGTGAGTGTGCCGGTAGCGATCAGCGGCGCGGACAGGATATTCACGTCGTCGTCGCCGCCGGCCTCGACCGTCGAGCCGGCGATGTCGCCGGAAATGACGGCCGCGTCGTTGGTACCGTTGATGGCGATCGTAAAGGTCTGGTCGGCCGAGAGCGTGCCGTCCGATACCGTAACCGTGAAGTTTGCGGCCGCGGGCTCCGTCAGGGCATTGATGGCGTCATTGTCAGGGACGAACGTGAAGTCGCCGTTTGCGCTGTTGACGAAAAGCGTGCCGAAGGGACCCGCCTGCGATACGTCGAATGCCTCCCCCTCCACGACCGTGCTGCCGGCCGTTCCCCCGCTGATGCCGAAGGTCAGCGGGGCGCCGTTGGAGGTACTGGCCGCGAAAGTGCCCGAGGTTGCGGTGAACGTGTCGAACGCAATGGTGTCATTCTCGGTCGGTGCCAGAAAAGCACCGAACGTCGGCGGCGTCGGTGCCGGTGGCGGTATACGTCCGATAATGGTCTCGGGGACCGACACGAAACTCGCCGGCAGCGGGGTGAGCGCGTTCAGCGTCGGCTGGATACTGTCGTTCTGGATGAAGTTGATCGGCTGCACCGGCAGCGAATTGTCGGACGGGGGTGTACTCGACCCGGTCGACCCCACCCCTTTGGTAGCGGTCGAGAGCACCTCCTGCTGCGCTTCCTGCAACTCCGCCATGCGGGCGGGAGAATTCTGGAGCTGGTTTACGATGACCGAGGAACCCTGCGGTCGCAGGACGATGGTTACGCCGGGATCCTCGACGACGATGTGTCGCGGCACGGCCTCCTTCGTTACGAGTTCGAATGCGCCGTGCTCAAGATCCTTGTAGGTGATGTTGCCGTCGTCCAGGAACGTGACGTTCGGGTCTGCCGCTTTGGCTTCCTTCCCCAGCGAAAAGGTCAGGGCCGTAAGCCACGACAGCAGGCCGGCCTCGCCGCCCAGCCACCGGCTTCGCCGGGCGGTGTCGCGCCCGGTGGCAGTTTCAATGTTTCCGGTGGAGTCGGCGAGCGGGGCCGCAGCGGCCTCGCGTTCGTCCCCGGTCCTGGCGTGGGACCCAACCAGCATGGTACTCATCCCTGGCACTAGCCTCGCGCGCGGTGCGCTGCTTTGCCCGGGCGCCCGAGGTCAAACAATCCCGGCGCTGCCAGCCGAAGGCTGGTCGCCGAAACCCTCCTGAAGGGACCCGAGGATAGCCAATCGCCATGTTCCCGGCTCTAGGCTCAAAAGGTGTAATACTTTTGAGCCAATGGCCGCTGGTGGTTGGCGCTGACATAGTGTCTGATCCTGTCGGCGTTGGAATCCGGTAGCCGGCTACTCGAACACGATCTTCTCAGGAAGGAGGGGATCATGTGGACGCATGCGTTTTCCGTATTGGCGACCGGTTTCGTGCTGACCGCAGCCGGCTTTTTCGCGGGCCCGGCTCAAGCGCAGAGCGATTCCGCCAAGCCCGCCGTGCTGGAAGTCGCAGCAAAACCTATCGGAAAGGTCGTTGTCGCCACGGGTTCGGTCACCCTTGAACGGGCTACTGCGGTGGTCGTGCAGGCCAGCACCTCCGGCCCGGCCGGTCAGGCGAAGGTGGGCGATCTCGTCTATCAGGGTGATGCGGTGGCAACCGGCGCCGACGGCAAGGTCGGCATCAACTTTACCGACGGCACGTCGTTCAACCTGTCGAGCAACGCGCGCATGGTCCTGAACGAGTTCGTGTACGACCCGGCCAGCACGTCCAATTCCACCTTGTTCAACCTGACCAAGGGAACCTTCACCTTCGTCGCCGGCAAGGTCGCCAAGACGGGCGATATGAAGATCGACACCCCCGTTGCCACCATGGGCATTCGAGGCACCACGCCACGCGTCGAAATTTCGGACGATGGTACCGTGAGATTTTCCACGCTCATCGAGGAGGGCAAGAGCAAGCTGACGAAAAAGGCGGCGGCCCCGGCGCAGCAACTCGAACAAAAGCCCGCTCCCAGGTCGAATACGACCATCTGTCGCGGGTGCTAGGCCGTTGCGGGCGTCAGTCCATTCGCTCGTGGCAACTTCGGAAAGACTGGCATGGAAATTGGCGCAATCAGGCGCATGATCTACGGCATAGCGCCGGTTCTCGTCTGGCCGCTGCTCGGGTCATTGGCAGCCGCAGAGAGTCCCAGGAGCGGCGACTATCTCAAGAACATTGAATTGTGCAACGGCACCGGTCGCACGTCGTTTGCCGTCCGGATCGCTGGCTGCACGGCGCTGATCGATTCCGGCCAGGGCACGACGACGTCGCTCGCCATTGCCTTCAACAACCGCGGCAATGCCCATACCGCCAAGGGGGACTACGACCGCGCCATCCAGGATTTCGAGAAATCCATCAAGCTCGATCCAAAGAACGCCAAGCCCCTCAACAATCGCGGCGCGGCCTATTTGCGGAAGGGCGAATACGACCTCGCCGTCCAGTCTTTCGACGAGGCGATCAAGCTCAAGCCAAACTACGGCGGAGCCTTCGCCAACCGCGCCGGCGCCTACCTGAAGAAGAGCGAACATGATCGCGCGGCGCGGGACTATGACGAGGCGGTTCGTCTTGAGCCCAACCGGGCGTCGGTGTGGGCCGGACGCTGCTGGACCCGGGCCGTTCTCGGTTCGTTGCAGGAGGCGCTGGACGATTGCAGGCGCGCGCTGCAGCAGTCGCCGGATGACGCCGCAGCATATGACTCGCTCGGACTGATCCATCTGAAGATGGGCCAATTCGGCACGGCGATCGGTGATTTCAGCTCGGCGCTGCGCTTCGATCCGAAGCTGGCAAGCGCGCTTTATGGGCGTGGGCTCGCCAAGCTTGGGAAAGGCGACGTCGCCGGCAGCAAGGCCGATATGACAGCGGCAAAGGCGCTCCGGGCCGAAATCGGCGACGACTTCACGCGTTATGGCGTGAAGGCGAGCAACTGATCCGCCTTCGCTTCGCTTCGGCGCGACGGGTCCGCCATGAGACAGAGAACGGCGGGCGCCGGGCCTTCCAGCGTTAATCCAGCTTGACGTTGGCCTCGGTCACGACCTTGCGCCAGCGCTCGACTTCCGCCGACACCATCTTGGCGAATGCGTCGCCCGTGACGTTGGGAACGTCGGAGCCGTTGCGCTCCCAGGCTTCCTTGATGGCGGGCGTCTGCATCGCCTTCTGCAATTCGCTGACCATCTGCTGGACGACGGCCGGCGGTGTGTTCTTGGGAGCGAACAGGCCGTACCAGGTCGAGACTTCATAACCGGGCAGACCTGCCTCGGCGGCGGTCGGAAGATCGGGGAAAGCCGGCACGCGCTTCGGCGCGGCGACGGCGAGGGCGCGCAGCTGCCCGGCCCTGATCGGGCCGGCCGACGAACCGAGCCCGTCGAATACGACCGGCACGTGACCTGCAATGAGGTCCTGCATCGCAGGGCCGGCGCCGCGATAGGGCACATGCTGGATGTTGGTCTTGGTCAGGATCTTGAACAGTTCGCCGGCGAGATGATGGGTGGTGCCGGCGCCGGCCGAGCCGTAGTTCATTTTGCCCGGGTTGGCCTTGGCGTAGGCGATGAACTCGGCCAGCGTCTTGGCGGCAACCTTCTCGGGATTGACCACGATCACCTGCGGCGGCCGGGCGATCAGGGCAACCGCAATGAAATCCTTCTCGAAGTTGTAATCGAGATTGGGATAAAGCGATGGCGCGATGGCGTGATGCGCCGCGCCCATGAAGAAGGTGTAGCCATCGGGGGCGGCCTTGGCCGCGGCGGATGCGCCGACGGTGCCGCCTGCACCGGCGCGGTTTTCGATCAGCACGCGCTTCCCCAACTGTGTGTCGAGTTGGGCTGCGAGCGGGCGCGCGAAGGCATCCGTGCCGCCGCCGGCGGCGAACGGCACGATGAAGGTGATCGGCTTGTCGGGCCAAGCCGGGGTCTGACTCTGGGCCGGGCCGGTCAGGACGGAAATGCCCGCCACGAGTGTAAACAGGGCGTACAGAACAACGCTTGGCTTCACGGCATTTTCCTCCCGATATTGCAAGCTTGCATTGCAAGGCTTGCGTCCGCGCTTTGGCGGAGCTTTCATCTTTGTTGCTGCATGATTCCGGGCGGGTGGCCCGGAACGGGCGGCGGTTGTCATCCAGTGTATGCAGGATGCCACGTCTGATCCACCGGAAATCGCCTTCGCAATAAGTCTAGGTGACTGGGACCCATGGTCGAGCGCATCGGCTCCGCCTCGTCATTGAAACGCCTTAGATTGCAGCGTGGACGCGGCCGGCATTGAGCTGCGTCCTCCGGTCGAAGATGCCCTTAGACAGAGGTTGCAAATATGATTATTCTCGCTCTCAGAATGTGGGGGTGGGGTTATGAGATTCGGTGCTGTGGCGGCCGCGGTCCTGGTGGCCGCGGCCTCATTCAATTTGAGCGCACAGGCGCGCGGACCTTACGGTTCGATCAATGTGGGGAACTGGAAGGGCGGGGCCTACACCAACGACCAGTCAGGATCGTTTTCGCACTGCGCCGCAGGCGCCCGGTACAGCAGCGGCATCTTCTTCCTCGTCATGATCGACGTCACTGGCGGCTGGAGCCTCGGCTTCATGCACGAGGACTGGAAGCTGGTGCATGGGCAGGCCTTCCCGCTGACGCTCACCTTCGATGGCCAGCAGCCCTTCAATGTTCACGGCGTCCCGATCGCGGACAAACTGGTTCGCGTCCCGATGCCGACCAATTCAGCGCTCATCGCCCAATTCCGGAAGGCAAGAGCGATGACCGCCTATACACAAGGTCAGCTCTTCCAGTTCAATCTGGATCAAACCGGGCAGCTGCTGCCCGTCCTGGCGAATTGCGTCGCCAGGACGAAGCAATTTGGTGTGGCCAGCGTCGGGGATTTTTCGATTGCTCCCGCGGCCAAGCCGGTGGCCGGAGCCACACAACCGGAGCAGACGCCGGCCAAGCCTGACAAGATGTTCGATCAGACCGGAACCGGCTTTCTGATCAGCACCAACGGGCACCTCGTTACCAACGCGCACGTCGTCCAGGGATGCGTGGGGGATATTCAGGGCAATTTGACCGGCGAGGCGCCCGCCAAGCTTCGTCTGGTGTCGAGCGACGAGACCAACGATCTCGCTCTGCTTCAGGTATCGGGCAGTTTCAAGGACATCGCCAGGATCAAGGACAAGGCGGTCCAGTCCGGCGACAGCGTGGTGGCGATCGGCTTTCCCTTCCACGGACTGCTCACGTCCGATTTCACGGTGACGACCGGGATCGTGAGCTCGCTCAGCGGTATCCGGAACGATACGCGCTTCCTGCAGATCAGCGCGGCCGTCCAGCCCGGCAATAGCGGTGGCCCGTTGCTGGCTTCCAGCGGCGACGTGGTCGGCGTGGTGGCCGCGAAATTGAATACGCTCAAGTTCGCAAGGGCGACCGGCAACATTCCCGAAAACATCAACTTCGCGATCAAGACCGGCGCCTTGCGGGACTTCCTGGACAACAGCGTGGTGCCCTACCAGATTTCCGACGCCAAGGCCGAGATGAAGACGGCGGACATCGCACGTAGCGCGCGGGCCTTCACCTTCCTGATTTCCTGCAAGGCCAAAGCGAAAGAGACGGCCAGGAATTGAGGATCGCGGCTCTGCCGCTGTGTCCTCGAAACATGCGCGCGCGCGGCTGCGAACCGAGCGCGCATGCGGCTGTCTGCGCATGCGTATCCTGAAGTTATTCTAAGTCTAAGTACAAAGGACACGTTGAAGGCCTCTAGTGTTCCGATTTCGACGCGCTTGATCTGTGGACGTTGCGTTAGAGTTCCTCCAGACATAGTCACGAACGACAAAGCGAGGAACAAGGAACACAAATGTCGGGTGACGATTTGCGGCAACGGCTTTCCGATCCGCCGCTTCGAATATTGAACAGGCTTCCCTTTGCCGGAAAGCTGATGATCGTGGCGCAGAACGACGGCGTAACCCATGAGCGCATCGGCAATATCGAAAGGGTGGAGAAACAGGCCGACCGGGTTTTCTGCATTGGCCAGGCGCATAACTGCAGCATCGATCTGGCGTCTTTATCGTCGGTTGTCATCGATCGCACCGCACGAATGAAGGACAGGGTCCTCCCCAAGCTTCAATTTCAGAACGCCACGGAAGAAACGCTGTTTACGGTGGTGAGCCTGGACAACGGAGACAAGTTCGACACAGGCTTTGCTTCGTTTGCCGGCGTTCCGGTCGTTGTGCCGGAGAAACGATCCACGGAGGCGTCGTCGCTCTCCAGCGATGATCCTGCCTTTCAGCCCTTACGTGCCGCGATCGAAGCGGGGATTGAAATCGAAATTCAGATGCAGCGGCCGGGATTGGATCAGCGCTGGCGCGGGATGGTTCCCGCCATCAATCCCGCCATGGGGTTCATCAATTTGATCGCTGCAGATTTTCATCTGCATTTGCGCGCCGGGGCCGTTGCGAACTGGCGCAGAGCCGAAATGGATGGCGAAGTTGAGCTGGCCGCGATCGGACAGGACGGCGACCCGCTGGGCCTCGTTCTGGTCGGGCCAGCGCAGGCCTTTGGGATGTCCTGATGTCTTCAAGCCAGGACACTCCGGTATTCGAGCATCCACTCGGAGCCTGGATCGACCCATTGAATGGAAGTCAGATTGATGAGGTCAAGCTGATGCACGAAATGGCCGAGCGCCAGGTCGTGCTGCTTGGCGAAACCCATACGATCGCCGAGATCCATCGCTGGCAGCTTCACGTTGCGACCATCATCAGGTTCATCCGCAGGAATGTTGCGGTCGGCTTCGAGATGTTTCCGCGGCGCGTCCAGCCTGCACTTGACGAATGGGTTGCAGGCGAGCTCAGCACCGAGCAATTTCTCGACAAGGTCGACTGGAAAAATGTCTGGGGTTACGATCCGCAGCTCTATTTGCCGCTTTTCCATTTTTGCCGGCAGCAGCGAGTCCCGATGCTGGCGCTCAATTGCAATCGGCCGCTGGTGACGCGCGTCGGCAAGGATGGATGGGATGCCGTGCCCGAAGAGGAGCGCGATGGATTGAGCCCCGCCGCCGAGGCGACCGTTGCCTATCGCGAATACCTGTTCGGCCTCGGGCTCAATCGCTCGCCGACAGCGCCGGTATCGGCGATGGATCCAAAGCTCGATCGATTCATCCGCGCCCAACAGACCTGGGATCGCGCCTTTGCCTGCAACATTGCGCGGGCGCTGAAACAGCCCGACCCGCCGTTGGTCATCGGCATCATCGGCCGAGGCCATCTCGAGTACGGACACGGCACACCGTTTCAACTCCGCGATCTGGGCATCGCGTCTGTGGCTGTGTTGCTTCCCGCGAGGGGCTCGCTGAACGGCGCCATCCCCATGAATGGAATTGCGGACGCCATGTTCACGATCACCGAACCGGACCCTGCGTCCGCACCTTGATTACTGAGCGAAAGGGAGCAAGAGATTAGAAGAAGACTAAGTATAAAGCGCTCCTACAAGTAATGTAGTTCAAATCAGACCCAAAAGTACTCGGAATTGACGCGTTATAATTGACTCGAATGCTTCGTAATACGAGACCGTCCCTCGGAATTATTGTTCTGTTCTTTGGGGGATGTGATGAAGAAGTTGACCTTGGCCAGCACCGGGGCAGGTTGGCGTACTGCAATCCTCGCGGCTGCTTCGACGATAGCTTTGATGGCGCAGGCGAATGCGCAGTCGGCCGAGGAACAGCGCAAGCGCAATGAAGCGGGGGCCCGGATTGCGGCCAGCTACGGCATCGACCTCGACACCATCACCGCCTATGCCGACCGCAATGCGCGGCAGGCTATCGATCTTCCGCAGAACGTCACGGTCATCGGACGCCAGGAGCTTGACGAGCGCATGGTGCGCGACGTCCAGGATCTGGTTCGTTACGAACCAGGCATAACGGTCGCCAAGACGACATCCGGGACAGATCCGTTCGGCAACCTTGCCGGGTTCACCATTCGTGGCGTTTCAAACAACCGTGTGCAGATGCTGATCGACGGCACCCGCGTGATCGAAAGCATCGTCGACGGAAATCGTGACTTCGTGAACATGGCGAACCTGAAGGCGGTAGAGATCATCCGCGGACCGGCCGGGGTGATGTGGGGCGCCGATGCGCTGGGCGGCGTCGTTGCCTTCGTCACCAAGGATCCGGAGGATTATCTGAAGGGCCGTAAATTCGGAGGCCAGCTCGATACGGCTTTCGACTCCTACGACAACAGCTTCTTCAAGACGGGTACGAGCGCGGTACGCTTCGGCGATTTCTCGGCGATGATCTCGCTATCGCAACGGTCCTACAACGAGGGAACGCTCAGCAAGGCGCGGGCCGACGGCGGCATCTATGGCTGCCCGCGGAATCCGGAGGCGATCCGCTGCAACAAGCTGAATCCGCTTGATGGCAGCGACTACGATATTCTCAGCAAGCTGGTGTGGAATCCCGACAAAGAGCATGAGGTGAAGCTGACCGGAGAGATGTTGAGAAAGGACGTAACGGTCGACCAGCGTTTCGACCTCGGCCTGCAGAGCACCGGTATACGAAATCTCAGTTACATCCGCGACCAGGTTCAGACTCGCGAGCGCCTGACGCTTGCGCATCGTTACACGCCCAATCTCGGATGGCTGGACCAGGTCAAATGGCAGATATCGAACTCGCCGCAGGAGCGGGATTTTACCGGAGTGAGAACCCGCCGCCTCGCCAACGGCCAGAATGACCGGCTCGACTTTCTGCTGAACTACAAGGAAAAGTTCACGGAAGCCGATCTGCAGCTGAATTCGTCCTTCAGGACCTTCATTGCCACGCACAAGCTCACCTACGGGGCATATGCGAGCGTCGCGGACACCGACTACCAGCGCCGCGACATCACGACCAATCTGAATACCGGAGCCGCTACGGTGGCCAATGCCGGCGGATTCAATTTCGCGAATGCCACGACATATCGCGTCGACGGCTTTCTCCAGGATGAGATACTGCTTTTCAACGACAGGCTCAGCCTGACGCCGGGAGTCCGGTATGCGACCTACGATCTCGATCCGCGGCCAAATCCGTTTTACTTGGTCAAGCCGGGCAACGAGCCAAAGCAAATTCAAAGCGAAAAGCTCGTCAAGCAGGTCGGCGCTGTCTACAAGGCCACCGAAAACATTTCGCTGGTCGGCCGTTATGCGGAAGGCTTCAAGATGCCGACCTCGCAGCAGCTTTATACGTCGCTGCCGAATGGCGCGGGTGTCAATCAGGACCTCGTCCCGAACGCGAGACTCCGGCCCGAGCAGGTCAAGAGTTATGAGGCGGGCCTGCGCGGCCAGTTCAGCCGGGGTTACTTCACTGCGACCGTGTTCAAGGCCGACTACACCGACTTCATTCAGAATTTCGTACCCATCCCCAGCGTCAACTTCGCGGGCCTGAACGACCTGACCTACCAGAATCTTTCCAGCGTGAAGCTCTGGGGCGTTGAACTGGCGGGTGAGTTTCGGTTCCACGAAAACTGGACCGCAAGCGCGTCGTTTGCCTTTATCGAAGGCAAGCAAAAATTTGACGCCGCGAGCCCAGTCGTCGCGTTCGACGGCACGACGCCATTCTCGGGCGTGTTCGGGCTGCGCTACAGCGATCGGCCCAACGGGTTCGATGCGCAGCTGATATCGACCTGGGCCGGCGACGTGCTGTCGCGCAGCACGCCGCTGCTCTATCGACCCGACGGATATATCGTGTTCGACGCCATCGTCGGCTGGTCACCGCAGGCGGTGCCGGGCCTGACATTGCGCGGTTCGATCCTGAACCTGGCCGACACGCGGTACTTCGCTTCGCTCAACGGCACGACCACCTACAACACCGTGCCGACCACCGCGGTCGCGATCTTAAATCCGCTCGAACTGAGGACCGCGCCGGGCCGGACCTTCAAGGTCGGCGCCAACTACGCATTCTGAATCGCGGTTTCGGGGAATGTGCGGCGCAGGACGATCTCCCGTCCTGTCCGCCGTTGAGAAGGTCAAACTGATCGAATGCGCAGGATCCCGAACGCGATCTGGCGGCTGCTCCGCATGGCCGCTGGCGGACCTTTTCGCTGGGCAGGCTTTGCCCTGCTTGCCTTCATCATCGGCTGCCAGATTGCCAGCATCCAGATCACCCTGCGGCTGACCCAGTGGAGTGCGGATTTCTACAACGCGTTGCAGCGCCTCGATGCACCCGCGGCCGTGACGCAGGTCGGAATTTTCGCCGTCCTGATCGGAACCTCGGCGGGCCTGTATCTGGTCGGGTCATTTGCCCGGCAACACCTTCAGATCCGCTGGCGGCGAAGGTTGACGGATGCGGTGCTCGACAAATGGCTGCCGGCCAAGGCGTACTGGTTTCTGCAGCCGTCTCTCGGCGGCGCAGCATCGACAATCCGGACCAGCGCATTGCGGAGGACTGTCGCGAATTCGTCGAGTCAATCCTGACGAAAGTGCTGGACTTCCTGATGAGCCTGATCGGGCTCGTTTCCTTCGTCACGCTGCTCTGGCAACTCTCCACTTTTCCGCTTTCGTTCGAACTGTTCGGGATCGCATTCGAGATTCCCCGCTACATGGTCTGGGCGGCTCCGATCTACGTGGCGATAGCGACCGGGCTGACGCATGCCCTTGGCCGTCAGATGCCGGGCCTGCTTGCGGAGCAACAAAAACGCGAGGCGGATTTTCGGTTCGCCTTGATGCGACTGCGGGAGAACGCGGCTGCCGTCGCATTGTCGGGCGGTGAGCTAAGCGAAAGACGCGTCCTGGATCATCGCTTTCAGGCGCTGGTCGGCAACTGGCGCAGGGTAATCGCCCGTGAGTTCATTTACGGCCTGTTCCAGCGGCCGTATTTCCAAACCGTCCTTAGAATCCCGATGTTCATTGCGCTGCCTGCCTTTCTCGCCGGCAAGGTAACGCTCGGCGGTCTGATGCAGGTCGCGTCGGCTTTCCAGAACGTGGTAACGACACTGTCGTGGTTTGTTTTCAACTACAAATTCGTCTCCGACCTTGTCGCGACGACAAAGCGGATTCAGCGATTTCTCGACGAGATCGACAGCGTCGGGGGTCTCGAACGCCCGCTGGCGAGAACGCGGTCATCGGACGGCGTGTTGCGGATGCATGAGGTGTCGATTTTCACGCCGGACAAGCGTCCATTGCTCCGGATCGGCAATCTTGCGATCAACAAGGGCGACACTGTCTGGCTCAGCGGGACGTCAGGACTTGGCAAGAGCACCCTGCTGAAGGCGCTCGCGGGCTTATGGACGTTCAGCGAAGGCCGCATCGAGTTTCCGGACGGGCATCTGTGCTTCATGCCACAGCAGGTGTACATGCCGCTGGCGCCGCTCGTTGCCGCTGCCGCCTATCCGTCTGAACCGGGCAGCGTGGCACCCGGCGCGATCGAAGGCCTGCTCCGCAAGACGGGGCTCGGGCACAGGCTCGACGCTGGAAACGAAAGCGCCGCTGATCTTTCCGTCGGCGAACAACAGCGCCTTGCGCTGGTACGGCTGATACTGGCCAGGCCGGATTGGGCATTTCTCGACGAGGCCACCAGCGCGCTCGACCTTGAAACCGAAAAGCAGGTGATGTCTTTGCTGCGGGCCGAATTGCCGAATACGACATTCGTTATCGTGGCGCACCGGGAACCGCAGGGTCTTGGGTCCGTACGTAACATTCCGCTTGGCGTAGGTCTGTGTTCGCCGGCCGACACCGCGGCCTCGGGTTACCTCGTGCGGGCGTGAGCAGCTTGGGCGTTCCAGCTGCTCCAGCTGACGCTGGCGAGGCTTCGCTGGTCGGTCGCAAGCGGGCGCCGGGTCTGCCGCTCATAGGCAGCGACGATGTGCTGGGACTGCCTGATCTTCTGCTGCAGTTCCGCGATCGCTTTCTGCGTTTGGCCGGTCGCGGGCGATTGCGCCTGCTGGCCCAACGCGAACCTGTTGGACTCGAAATCCTTCAAGGTCTCGCGAAGCTTCCTGAGCTGGGCGCGGTGCCACGCAATGGCGCTGTCGCTGTCTACCGGCATGCTAACTCTCCTGATTCGCTGCTGAATCTAGCATGCAAGGGGCAAGCTGGGCCAAGCCCCGCCGCTTCAGGGTGTCGCCAGGGATCATCAAGGCGCAGCCGGTTCCAGGAAGCTGTTCGATCGTCCCCGATTTCGACCCCATTTTGCCACCGAAGCGACTGCGGGCGAGCTTTCAAACAACAAACTTGCGTGGCGATCTGTAGCAAGCGCGGTCCCTTTTTATCACCCTGGCGGAGCCTGATCTCCCGCCCGGTGCAATGGAGCGTGCGATGAGCGAAGTTGAGTTCGACCAGATGATCGATGCCGTGCGCAAGGAAATCGCGCTGCCTCCGCTCGAGGGAGCGTTGGCCGCGTTGCGGGTGGTCGATGGGGCGAAGGCCGTCGATCGGGACCGTCCGGCCCGGCGTCGCGTAACTTCCACGATCCGGATTCGCCGCGTGGGCGAGGGACAAAAACGCTACAGGTGAGCAGATGGAGAAGTCGGTCTTCGAAGTCGTAAAGGCGCCGCTCGGCTGGTCGGTTTTCGCCGACAACGTCAAGATCGGCGGTGTCTACGACTCGCGAGGTGCCGCGCTCGAAGCCGCCGCACTGGCCGCATCCTACACCGTCAGCGACGGTGGTGGCGTGCAAATTATCGTACCCGGTGTCGAGGAAGAACGACCGCGATGGGGGATAGCGTTCGACGTAGCGGCGGCCGTTCTGCCGCCGAAGGCCGTGCGCTAGTTTCGGGTATGATCGGAAGGCCTTTTCATTTCACATCGTCGAACGGCGACACCGCCGGGCTGCCGACGCGCATCCGCTTGATGCGGCGCACCGCCATCGGCGTGCCGTCGGATTGGTACTGCAGTTCGTAACTCTTGCCGTTCCTGTCGACGGCGGTGCACGAAATGCTGGTAAGCTCCAGCGTCACGAAATTCCCGACCTGCTTGCAGAGGCCGGTGGCCGGTTCGATCGACGGCACCGGCAGGCCATCGGCCTTCGGACGGTCCTTGGATTTCAGCAGCATCCGGTCAATCGGCAACTCGTAGACGTTGGCGTCTGGCCTGCGCCCGTTGTCGCCGGAAAACGTGATGATGTGGCTGTCGTCCTTGGGGTCATTGATCGCGACGGTGAAATTTGCCCTGCCTTCTTCGGTCTGGAAGAAAGCTACGGCCCGGCAGGGAAGATCCCGCCCGGCGACCTTGAGCGTCCGGCACTTGCCCGACATCATCGCGAAGATGATGGTATCGGGTTGCTGCCGCTGAAGCTCGTCCGAGGCAAAGGCCGGCATCGCAATGAGAGGGATGGCAAGGGCCAGAGCCTGCAAGGGTCGCGTGGTCATTTCAGGTTGATAGGACATCGGGCGCTGTGTGACCAGAGTCTCGCAGGGTTCCGGACGAGCATCAGGACAAGAGTGCGCCGGTTTTGTGGTGACGAAGGCCATCAGAAATCGAGCGGCGCGTTATCGACCACTTCCTTCATGACGAAAAAGGTCCGGGTCTGGCGGACGCCGGGCAACGCGATCAGCTGCTCGCCGTGGATGCGATTGAAGTCCTCCATGTCGCCGACGCGGATCTTGAGGAAATAATCGAAATCGCCGGCCACAAGGTGACAATCGAGCACGAATCTGAGCTGCGCGATCGCCCGCTCGAACGCCGCAAAGCTTTCCGGCGTGGACCGGTCGAGCACCACCCCGACCATGACCAGTGCCCCCTTGCCGACCTTGCGCGGCGCGACCATTGCTCGCACCTGGCTGATGTAGCCCTCATCGAACAGGCGTTGGGTCCGCCGGTGGCAGGTTGCGGCGCTGACGCCGACCATTTCGGCCAGCTCCGCATTGGTCAGCCGGCCGCTATTCTGCAGCAAACGCAATATCTTAAGGTCGACACGATCAAGCCGGCCAGCCATGAAAGGATCTTTCTTGAAAAGGCGGAATAGTGGATGAAATACTCAATGAAATGCCGCACTAGCGCAATATCATTGAAGTTCATGCGCTAGTTTGGAGAGCACCTTTCCAATGGCCGGTGCTAGGCCATTCCCCGAAATCGTGACTATCAACGGGGATGACCATGCTGGAGAAATTCGAGCGCTATCCGCTCACGTTCGGGCCGACCCATATCGAGAAGCTGGAGCGGCTGACGCGCCATCTCGGCGGCAAGGTGGAGCTCTACGCCAAGCGCGAGGACTGCAACTCGGGTCTTGCGTTCGGCGGCAACAAGCTGCGCAAGCTCGAATACATCATCCCCGACGCGATTGCCTCCAACGCGGATACGCTGGTCTCGATCGGCGGCGTGCAGTCCAACCACACCAGGATGGTTGCAGCGGTAGCAGCCAAGATCGGGATGAAGTGCCGCCTGGTGCAGGAAAGCTGGGTGCCGCACGAGGACGCTGTCTATGACCGCGTCGGCAATATCCTGCTCAGCCGCGTCATGGGCGCCGATGTCCAGATGGTGGACGAAGGTTTTGACATCGGCATCCGCCAAAGCTGGGAAGACGCGATTGCGGATGTGAAGGCAAAGGGCGGCAAGCCCTATGCGATCCCGGCGGGCGCTTCCGTGCACAAATATGGCGGGCTCGGCTATGTCGGCTTCGCCGAAGAGGTCAGGGCGCAGGAGAAGGAACTCGGCTTCGCCTTCGACTACATCATCGTCTGCACCGTTACCGGTTCCACCCATGCCGGCATGCTGGTGGGCTTTGCCAAGGACGGCCGTGCGCGCAAGGTGATCGGCATCGACGCATCGTTCACGCCGGCCCAGACCAAGGCACAGGTGCTCGATATCGCCCGCAACACCGCCGGTCTCGTCGAACTGGGTCAGGAGATCGTCGAGGACGATGTCGTCCTCATCGAAGACTACGCCTATCCCGCTTACGGCGTTCCCTCGGAGGAGACCAAGCAAGCCATTCGGCTGTGCGCGCGTCTCGAAGGCATGATCACCGATCCCGTCTACGAGGGAAAATCCATGCAGGGCATGATCGATCTCGTGAACAGGGGCTATTTCCCCGCGGGATCGAAAGTTCTCTACGCCCATCTCGGCGGGGCGCCGGCGATCAATGGATACGGTTATACTTTCCGTAACGGATGACGCGGCGCGGCTCAGGTCTCGGCAGTTCGCACCAGCGCGATCAACTCATCCCCATAGTGTTCGAGCTTCTTGTCGCCGATGCCGGGAATGTTGCGCAGTTCGTTGAGCGTTGCGGGTCGCGCGGCAGCGATGCCGTCGATGGTGGAATCGTGCAGCACGACATAGGCCGGCACGTTGCGCTGGCGCGCGATTTCGGAGCGCCATGCCCGCAGCGCGGCCTGCAGGGGCGCATCGCCGGGCTTCGTCTCGGCGCGCGGCGCCAGATCGCCGCGCCTTGACTTGTCGCGGCTGGCACGGACGCGCGTGCCAGGTGCCGCCTCGCGCAGCATGATTTCGGTCTCGCCCTTCAGGACTCCGCGCGCGCTCTCGGTCAGCTTCAGCGCGTTGAAGGCCTCGCTGTCGGCGCGCAGATGGCCCATCGCGACCAATTGGCGGATCACGGCGCGCCATTGCTTCTCGTTGAGCTCACGGCCGATGCCGAACACGGACAGCTTGTCATGGCCGAATTGGGTGACCTTCTCGGTCAGTCGGCCGATCAGCACGTCGATCAGGTGCATGGCGCCGAATCTTTGCCCGGTGCGATAGGCGCAGGACAGAAGCTTCTGTGCAGCGACCTTGCCGTCGCGGAGTTGCGGCGGCGACAGGCAGTTGTCGCAGTTGCCGCAATTATTGCCAGTGACCTCCTCGCCGAAATAACCGAGCAGTCGGTTGCGCCGGCAGCCCGCGGTTTCCGCCAGCGCCACCAGCGCATCGAGCTTGCCGATCGACACGCGCTTGAAGGCGTCGGATCCCGTGGACTCGTCGATCATGCGGCGCTGCTGCACGATGTCGGACAGACCGTAGGCCATCCAGGCGCTGGAGGGCTTGCCGTCACGCCCGGCACGGCCGGTTTCCTGATAATAGGCCTCGATGCTCTTCGGCAGATCGAGATGCGCAACGAAGCGAACGTCCGGCTTGTCGATGCCCATGCCGAACGCGATGGTGGCGACGATCACGACGCCGTCCTCGTTGATGAAGCGGTCCTGGTTGCGCGCGCGCACGCTGGAATCGAGGCCGGCGTGATAGGGCAGGGCGGGTATCCCGGCCTTGGTCAGCGCGGCGGCGGTGTCCTCGACCTTGGCGCGCGACAGGCAATAGACGATGCCGGCGTCGCCCGCGTGGCGTTCGCTGATGAGGGCCTTGAGCTGGGCCGGGGCGTTCTGCTTCTCGACGATCTCGTAGCGGATGTTGGGGCGATCAAAACTCGCGACAAAGCTCGGCGCGCCGGCAAGCCCGAGCCTGGCGACGATTTCCTTGCGCGTCATTTCGTCGGCCGTTGCCGTCAGCGCAATGCGCGGCACGTCGGGAAAGCGCTCCGCAATCACGGACAGGCCGATATATTCGGGGCGAAAATCATGCCCCCATTGCGACACGCAATGCGCCTCGTCGATCGCAAACAGCGCAATCTTGGCCTGGCCGAGCAGGGCAAGACAGCGCGGCGTCAGCAGTCGTTCAGGTGCGACGTAGAGCAGGTCGAGATCGCCGGCCAGCAGCCGTCGCTCGACTTCCGAGGCCTCGTTAAACGACAGCGTCGAGTTCAGCGCCGCTGCGTTGACGCCGGCCTCAAGCAGCCCCGCGACCTGGTCACGCATCAGCGCGATCAGCGGCGAGACCACGATGCCGCAGCCCTCGCGCAGCAAGGATGGCAATTGATAGCACATCGACTTGCCGCCGCCGGTCGGCATCAGCACCAGGCAGTTGCCGCCGTCTGTCACGTGCCGGACGATTTGTTCCTGCGCGCCGCGAAAGGCCGGCAGGCCGAATACCGAATTCAGCACCGAAAGCGCATCGGGGGTATCGTCGCGGTCGCGGGTTGCGGGCGCCGACACTACTGATAGCTCGCCACGATATCGGACACCGCGCGTTCGAGCTGTTTTGCCGTGGCGCATTGGCGAACGACGGTGCAGAAGGTCGAATAGCGCGGCATCTCGGAATCGCCCCAGCCCCAGGCCATGCGGCCTTCAGGGTTGAGCCACACCAGCCGTTTCGACCGCTCGCCGATGCGGCGCAAAATATCCGCGCGCGGATCGAGGTTGTTGCTGCGGGCGTCGCCGAGCACGATCACGGTGGTCTGCGGCGTGATCGCGCTCATCCAGCCATGCTCGAAATCGTCGAAGGAGTTGCCGTAGTCGGACGAACCGAAGCCGACCTTGGACATGATCTCGGCCATCGCCTCTTCCGGCGATTTCGATTCCAGAATGTCGCTGACCTCGATCAAATGGCCGGAGAAGGCAAACGAGCGGACGTCGTCGACGACCTCGTGCAGGCTGTGGATCAGCAGCAGGAAGAAATCCGAAACTCGCGCCACAGAGCCCGAGACGTCGCAGATCGCAACGATCTTCGGCCTGTCACGGTGCCGCCGCTTCCACGCGGTGAGAAACGGAACTCCGCCCCACGCCGCGTTGCGCCGGATCGTCCGTCGCACGTCGAGATGGCCGCGGCGCTGCCGCTTGCGCGGCTTGCTGTAGCGTTCGCGCAGGCGGCGCGCGATCTGGCGGATCAGGCGCCGCATCTGATCGACCTGCCGCGGTTCGATCCGCGACAGAGGCGCGTTGGCCAAAATTTCGTTGCGCAGGTTTTCGGCTTCCTCGCGCCCGTAGAGCATCAGCGCCTGCGAAACCGTCTCGCGCACCGTGCCGCGCAACCCGTCCAGCGCATTGGTCAGCCGCTCCGCCAGCGCCGGGTCCGTCGCCGTCAGATTGTCGAGGTCGTCGCGCAGGCGCTGGATCCCCATCTGGTCGAGGATGCGCCCGGAGAAAATGCCGCGCTGGGTAAAATAGCGGATGTCGGACAAGGAGGCGGCGCTCGACGCATTGGCTATTGCAGCCGAAATCTGGTTGCGGTCCTGCGCCAGCAGCATCTGCGCGAGCTGCCCGAGTCCTTCGGCCTGCTCGCCATCGCCGCTGTTGTCTTCGGACGAATCGGAGGAGGGGCTGGAGCCTGATTGGTCCTGCTCGTCCGGCTTGCCGTCTTCGGGCGGGGCCTGCGGCTCCGGCTGGTCGAAGAACAGGTCGAAGCAGTCGCCGAGCGCCTTCTTCTCATCCTGCGTCTTGGCCAGCGTCAGCAGGAACGTATCTAGCAGCACCGCCCGGTCGGCAAAGCCGACCTTGGACACGGCGCGCATCGCGTCGATGCTTTCGGCCGGCGAGAGTCTCACGCCCGCGCCCCGCGCCGCACGAAAGAAGCGATGCAGGTTCTCTCTCATTTCGGTGTCACCCGAAGACGTTCTGACGCGAAGCCTTGGCAATGAAGGTGGAAACCTGGGGCCTCGCGGCCTCGATATCCGCCTCGTATTTCAGGAGAACGTTGAGCGTATCCTTGACCATCTCATGGCCGAGCTCGGACGCCTGCAGCAGCACCAGCACGCGCGCCCAGTCGATGGTTTCGCTGACCGAGGGCAGCTTCTTCAGATCGAGCGTGCGGATTTCGTGGATGAACCCCACCATCTGCTTGCGTAACGTCTGAGAAATGCCGGGCACGCGGCTTTCAACGATCCGCTCTTCCAGTTTCTGTTCGGGAAAGCCGATATGAAGATGCAGGCAGCGCCGCTTCAGCGCATCGCCGAGATCGCGTTCGCTATTCGAGGTCAGGATCACGGTTGGCGCTGCGACCGCGACCACCGTCCCAAGTTCCGGAATGGTAACCTGGAAATCGCTGAGAATTTCCAGCAACAGCGATTCGAACTCGGCGTCCGACTTGTCGATTTCGTCGATCAGCAGCACGCAGCCGGCGGGCTGCTCCAGCGCCTGCAGCAGCGGCCGCGGTTCGACGAATTCCTTGGAGAAGAACACGTCGCCGAAATCGTGCAACTGGTTCAGCGCCGCCTCGAGCGTCGGCGCGCCGCCCAGCACTTCGCCGAGCTTGTCCTTGAGGATCTGCGTATACAGGAGCTGCTTGGCGTATTTCCACTCGTAGAGCGCCTTGGCCTCGTCGAGCCCCTCGTAGCATTGCAGGCGGATCATCTTCAGCCCGCGCCATGCCGCAATCGCTTTCGCGAGTTCGGTCTTGCCGACGCCGGCGGGGCCTTCGACCAGAATGGGTTTTTCGATCTGCTGCGCCAGGTAGACCGCGGTAGCGATCTGCCGGCTCGCGATGTAGCCCTGCGCCGCAAGTCCGATTTCCACTGCCTCGATCGAGGCCGAAGGCCTGATGTCGCCCAAGGGTTTCAACTCCGAATTCGGGGATTTCGGAGTGTTCTGCCTGCGTTCCCGGCAAAGAACAAGCGCCGTTTGCTCATGGGAGCCGGCAAATTCGGGTATTCCGCCTAGCGCAATGTCAGCCCGGTTGCCGCTTCCAGCTCGGTGATGGCCTGCGCGGCGTTGAGCACCTTGATCGTGGTCATGCCCATCTCGCGCGCGGGCTTCAGGTTGACGCCGAGGTCGTCGAGATAGACACAGTTGTTCGGGTTCACCTTCAACGTCTCGACCATCATCTGGTAGATGCGCGGATCAGGCTTGCGCAGACCGATTTTCGCCGATTCGATGACATGATCGAACAGCACCATCACCTCGGCGACGTAGAGCGAACGGCCGCTGTGGCTGCCGATGGCGTTGGCGGGCAGGTTGTTGGTGATGCAGCCGGTCTTGAATTGAGCCTTCACGCGCTTCAGCGCCTCGACCATTTCGGGTCGCAGATCGCCAGAGAGCAGCGGGAGTACGTCCCTGCCGCGAACTTCGGCGCCCAGCACCCGGGATTCGGTCGCGAACAACTCGTCGAAGGCGTGGATGTCGACCTCGGCGCGTTCGAACTTGGCCCAGGCGTTTTCCAGGTGGTTGGCGGCGTTGGTACGCCGGATGATGTCGGCGGGCAGCCCGCGCTCGGTCTCGAACCGCGTAAACGCCTCGAACGGCGAAGTGGTCAGCACCCCACCGAAATCCCAGATTACCGCCTCGATCATCGTTCCCTGCCTGAATGATATGTGTTGGGGCAGCGGCTAACACGGAATGTGCGCAGGAACCAGCCCGATCCGCCGCTTGGCGATATCCACGGCGCGGGTTATTGCTGCCGCGATGAAGACCCTGCCTCGCCTGATCGCCGGCCTTTCCCTGCTGTTGTCCGTTCCAGCCCACAGCATCGTCGGCGGCGGCGCGCCACAGGCCGAAGGCGTTGCACGCTCGGTCGTCACCATCGTAGGCTCGCGCGGCAATTTCTGTACCGGTGCTCTTATTGCACCAAACCTGGTGCTGACGGCGGCGCATTGCGTGCCGCCCGGGGCCGAATACAAGATCGTCGAGTACGGGCCGGACCGGCAGCCGAAATTGCAGGATGTCAAACGGGTCGCGATCCATCCCGGCTTCAGCATGCAGGCCATGTCGGGTCATCGCGCGACGGCCGATGTCGCGCTGCTGCAACTGGGCACGCCGGCCAGGGGCAAGACGCCAGCCGTGCTTGGACTACCAAACATCCCGATCAACGTCGGCAGCCGCTTCACCATCGCCGGCATCGGCGTAACTGTACGCGGCGACGGCAAGAGCGGCGGCACGATCCGCGTCGCCGCGCTGGTCGCAACCGGCAGGCCCGGCACGCTGCAGATTCGTCTGGTTGATCCGATCGGACAGGGGGCGCGCGACGGGTTAGGGGCTTGCACCGGAGATTCCGGCGGACCTGTGTTCGAGGACCAGGAAAGCGGGCCAGTGATCGTCGGTGTCGTGAGCTGGTCGACAGGGCCGAACGGCTCGGCAGGCTGCGGTGGCATGACGGGCGTCACACCGCTGACGCTCTATCGAGACTGGATTCTGCAAACCGCGCGGCAGTGGGGCGCGGGGTTGTAGCTCCAGCCGTCATTGCCGGGCTTGACCCGGCAATCCATCGCCTTCGAAAAGCATTCTTCTCGATGGATGCGGGTCAAGCCCGCGCATGACGAGAGTGCCTAATGCTTCGCCGCCCTGTTCGCCGCGGCATTGTTGAGCACGATCAGGCCGTCGACGGCGACGCCGACCTTGCTGTTGATCAGGAACGGATTGACGTCGATCGACGCGATGCGGTTGCCGGCGTCGGCCATCAGGTTGGAGAGCCCGACCAGCGCCTTCACGGCGGAGGCCTCGTGCAGCGCGGGCTTGCCGCGATAGCCCTTCATCTTCACGCCGGCCTTGGTCTTGCCGATTAACTGCTTTGCCTCCGCTTCGTCCAGCGGCGCGCCGGCAAGCGCGACGTCCTTCATCAGTTCGATATCGACGCCTCCGGTGCCGAACAGCACTACCGGCCCCATCTCGGCGTCGAGCGACGCGCCGACCACGAGTTCGAGATCGGCCTTTACCTGCTGCGCAATCAGAATGCCTTCGAGCTTCGGCTTGCCCTTCAGCTTCTTCACCCGCGCAGTGATGTCGTTGAACGCCTTCTTCACCTCGGCGGCGGTGTTGAGGTTCAGCACCACGCCGCCGATGTCGGACTTGTGCAGGATGTCGGCGCTGACGACCTTTGCCACGACGGGAAAGCCGATCTTCTTGGCGACCTTCACGGCTTCTGCCGCGGTCTGCACGGTTTCTTCCTTTGAAACAGGGATCCCATAGGCCTTGAGCAGCTTCTTCGAGGCGACCTCGTCGAGTGCTGCGGCGCCGTTGGCGCCCTTGAGCGCCTTCTCCAGCGCCGCACGCGCCGAAGCCTTCGAGCTCGACTTAATATCAGGCACTTCCTTGCGCAGGCTCGCATATTCGATCAGCGACTTGATTGCGTCGACCGCGCGGTCGAGCCCTTGCATGACGGCGATGTTCGGCAGCGATTTGCGCAAGGCCTTGGTGAATTCGGTGAACCCGATCGACATCGCGCTGATGTAGACCACGGGTTTGCTTGCCGCTCCCGCCATTTCATTGACGATGCGCAGGTTGCGCTCGCGCAGTTCGTGCGGCGCCTTCGGCAGTTCGGCGTCGATGATGACGATGTCGGTATCGGGATCGTCGATCATTATCTGGATCGACTTCATGTAGACGGACGGGTCCACGACCGCGGCAAAACCGGCATCGAGCGGATTGCCGACGATGCTGCCGGGGCCGAGCATCTCTGCCAGTTGCTCGGTCGCGTTAGGGCTCAGCGGCGCGAAGTTCATGCCGGCCGAATAGAACGCGTCGATCAACAGTCCGCGCTTGCCGCCCGACAGCGACACCGCGGCGAGCCGGTTTCCCCTCGGCGGGTCGGCATGGACGAAACATTCGGTGGTCTCGATCAGTTCGTCCAGCCCGCGCACTCGTATCACGCCCTCGCGGGTCGAAATCGCGTCGAACGTCTCGATCGAGCCGGCGAGCGCGCCGGTATGCGCCATCGCGGCGGCGCGGCCGCCTTCGGAAGCGCCGAGCTTGAGCGCGATCACAGGCTTGCCGGCGGCGCGCGCGGCCTTGCAGGCCTCGCGGAACACTTTTGTGTTCCGCACGCCTTCGAGATAGACCACGATGACGCGGATCGAGGGATCGGCGGCGAAATAGGCCATCAGGTCGGGCGTCTCGAGGCCGGTCTCATTGCCTGTGGTCACCATGTAGCCGACGCCGACGCCGCGATCTTCCAGCGTCTGGCGGATCGCCATGACGATCGCGCCGGATTGCCCGGCGATCGCCACCGGCCCTGCTTCCATGGTGACGCTGCGATCGTCGATATTAGTGAACAGCTTTTCGCCGGCGCTCAGGTTTCCGAGGCAGTTCGGGCCGGTGACGGCGAGGCCGGTCTCGCGCACCGCCTCTTTCAACTCGACCGCCAGCCGCTGGCTGTCCTCGTCCTGCAACTCGCTGAAGCCCGAGGTGACGATGGTGGCGGAACGCGCGCCGGCGGCGGCAGCGTCGCGGATCACCTGCACCGCAAAACGCGCCGGCACCAGCACCAGCACGTGATCGGGCTTTTCAGGCAGGCTGGCGAAATCCTTATAGCAGGGCACGCCCCAGATCGTTTCGCGCTTAGAATTGATTGGAAACAGCCCACCTTCGTACTTGTACTTGATGAGGTTGTTCCAGATCCGCTCGGCATAGTTGCCGGGCTTGTCGGTGGCACCGACCAACACGATGTTGCGCGGGTGCAGCATCGCATGGATGCGTTTGACGATGTCGCTGGCGTCAGGCGCAGGCGACCATTTTTCGATCGTGTGCGATGCGGTGCTTGCCTGGGCTTCCATGAATTTCCCTTGCTCGGTTGTATCCTTTGGCCACAACGATCGTGAGCGGTCGCCGCGCCATGAATGCCTTTTGATTGAGACCTTTTTATTGGTACTTGGTGGGGGTGGCAACACGCGTGGCGCGGACAGCGCCATTCGCTCAATGCACAATATCCCGGCTTGCGGAGAATTCAGCGCGAGACCGGCAAAGACCCGATCATCGTGGCGTGCAGCAGATATCGCTCCGGCCCCGGCGTGAGCGCGTCGAATGGCCAGCAGGTCGACAGCACCAGTTGATGTCCGCCCGCGAGCGGATCGATTCCGGAGGTATCGAAATGCACGACCGAAGTTGCGTCGGCGCGGTAGCGGAATTTCCTGCCGTCGCTTCGCGTGACGTCGATCTCGTCGCCGATCACGACGTGCTTCAGGAAAGCGAAGTGCGTATCGCGATGGGCGGAGTAGACGGCGACGCCCGCTTCGCCCGCATCGGGCGTGCCCTCGACATGCCCCGGACCGAAGGCAAGCGCCTGGCCGCTGCTGCCAGATAGCACGATGGCGCTGGCATGGATCCGCTTGATCTCGATGCGCGCGACCGGCCAGGTGTCCGCCCATGACCACGGCTTCGTCTCGCGTCCGGTGGCAATGGTCTTCGTGAAAGCGCGTTCAAGCAGCACCTGTGCGACCAGTGCCTTGGCATGGATGTAGGCGCCGTGGCCGAACAGGACGAGGCCGGCGAGAGCGAGCAAGAGAGGGAGGATGAAGCGGGGCATTGGTGTTTACCACGTCGTTGCGAGCGAAGCGAAGCAATCCATTCTTTCTTTTCGTGGTGGGTTGGATTGCTTCGCTTCGCTCGCAATGACGACCATTGGGAAAAAGCAGCGCGCGCGGCCCTTGGGGGGACGGGTGGAAGCCGCGCGCGCTCTTGAAAGAGGAGGTGGGGGAGGCCTCCTCCTTTCAGCCGACGTCATCCGAGTGACATCTGACGTCGGCGATTGAAGCCCAACAGGATCAGGCTGACCGTGAGCAGGATCACACCCCCGATCATTTTCAGTTCGGCGTCGGTCGCCGTCTTCGGCAGCTTGACGCTGTCAGGCACCGGCGTGACTACGGGCTGTGCGCGCTTCAATGCCGCGACCTGAAGGCGCGCTTCGTCTGCATCTGCACGTCTCTCCGTCGGTGTAGCCGGCAGCTGCGGGCGTTCGCCGAACACTTTCGTGAAATCCCAGCCCGCCGGCAGGTTGATCGGCAATTCCGATAGCTTGAGTGGTTCACCCTGTGAACGGCTCGGGGTCTTGTCGACCGCGACCAGGCTGGTCAGCCGCGTCACCAACTGGTGCTCCAGCGCGAGCGCGAGGATCCTCTTGTCGGCGTCTTCCGAGCTGGCCTGCCGCGTGGTGCGCGCCACCTCGGCATCCGCGATCTTGCGGCGCGCCCAGAGTTTGGACAGGCCCTTGCCTTCCGCGGCATTCGCAAGCGGAAGGGTGACGACCCAGGGACGATCGCCGATGCGGCCCTTGATCTCGACCGAGCCTGCGAGCTTGTCGAGCTTCGCCGCCAGAACCAGCGGCTCGTCGCGATAGAGGTCAGGGATTGCCGCGGGCGTGACGTCGGCCGTGGCATCGGAGAATTTTGCGGTCAGATTGGTTACCGCCGGATTCTCCAGCTTGGCGAACAGCCCGCGCATGCGGTCTTCGACCTGCTCGACCGAACCGATATGGGTGAAGGTGCCGCGGCCGAGTTCCGCAGCGCGCGTCATCAGATAGGTGTTAGGCGCCGAGCCGATACCGACCATGAAGATCCGCGAGCGGCCACGCAGCGCGTTGATGGTTTCGAACAACTGCTGTTCGTTGCCGATCGCGCCGTCGGTCAGGAACACCACCTGGCGAACATAGTTGGCATCGCCGACGCTATCGGTGAGAGCAGCGCGCATGGCCGGCACCATTTCGGTGCCGCCTTCGGCCCGCAGTGCGCTGACGAAGTCGGTGGCGCGACGGACATGCTCTCGGTCAGCGGGCACGGCTCCGGGGAACAGCATGTTCATGGTGTTGTCGAACCGGATCACGTTGAAGCGGTCGCCGGGCTGCAGGCGGCCGAGCGCGTAAATGAGGCTGGCCTTGGCCTGGATGATCGAGGTGCCGCCCATCGAGCCGGAATTGTCGATCACGAAGATCACCTCGCGCGGCAACGGCTTTTGCACGGCCTGCTCGACCGCGGGCGGCGTGAGGAAGGCGAGCAGGTAGTCGCTGTCGCCGACGCGTTCGCGAAACAATCCGACCGATGGCGCCTTTTCGGCCGCAGGCTTCCAGGTCAATTCGAAGTCGCGATCTGCCGGCGCCGGGCCCTCGGCAAGCCGGATGATGCTGGTGCTGGCATCGGGCTTTTCGGTTTTCACCGTGTGATGATGGCTCTTGACCTCGCCGAGCGGAAAGCCCGCCTGTAGCCGCACGGTGATGCTGGTCGGATTGACCGGCGCGTTGGTTGCGGGGTCCTGCACTTCAGGCGAGATGCGGTTGCGGTCCGGTACGGGATCGGATTTGGTCGCACCCCAGCCGCCGCCATCGGGCCTGAAGTCGACGCTCTGCACGACGGGAGCGGGATTGTAGCGAGGCGCAACCACCATCGGCACCCGCAGCGAGAACTCGCTGCCGGATTGCTGAACCGGCTCCTGATATTCGATCTGCACCAGCACGGTTTCGCCGGGGCCGATATTGGCGACCGAGTTGGTGAAGATGTTCGGCCGCTCCTGCTCGGTCAGCGCCGCCTTCTGGCCGTTCTGCTTCGCCTGTTCGTAGATGGCCTTCGCCTGCTGCCGCTCCTTGATGTCGCCGACCACGACGCGGTCGCCGATCACCATCTTCAGTGTGTCGACCGCGCCACCCGACGGTAGCGGATAGACATAGACCGCCTCGACCCAGTCCTTGGTCGGGTTGCGGAAAATCTGGGTGACGCGGGCGCGGACCGTGGGGCCCGATATGGTGAGGTCGACATCGATGCCGAGCCGCGATGCATCGGCATAACCTTCCTCGGTCTTCAGGAGCAGCGAGCCGGAGCGCGCGTCGCCCGGCTTGAGAAAGGCCGCTGACAGCCGTTCTGCCGACCATGCCGGCTCAAAGCTCAAGAATAATGCCGCAAACCCGACCAGGATTACGGCTACGCCCTGCATCACAAGGAACAGCGCCAGCCTGATCAGACTGGGCCGCGCGCTGCTTTTGTCGCTCTCGATCTCATCGCATGTCGTCATTTCGCTCACTCCGGAATGGCGTATTCGCCGTGCGAGAGGGTGCGGAAAGCGCTGATGTGGCGCGAGCGGAATGATCGGCCTTGTTCCGCCGCAGGCCTGCACCGCCCGCCACGGTGGCGGCGTTTTTGTGCGGGTTTGTGATGGATTGTGCGTCTGCTAGAGTGCCGCGGACCAAACAGGGGTGATGATGCCGACGCCGGACAAGCAGCTTTCCGCCGAGCAGAGCCGGCAGATCGCGGACACCATTCGTGAGGAAATCGCCCGCCGCCGCATCTCCCGGCAATCCCTGGCCGAACTCGCAAAGCTCAGCCTGTCGACGCTGGAAAAGGTGCTCGGCGGCCGCCGCCCGTTCACGCTTGCCACCACCGTGCGGCTCGAGCAGGCGCTCGGCGTCTCCTTGCGCAAGACGCAGGATGCGCCCCCTCCCGCAGCGCCCAACGGAAACGGCGACGTCGCGCCGGATGGCTTGGGCGCCTATTCGCGCCGCGCGGTGGCGTGGATCGAAGGGACGTATGTCACGGTGCGGCCTTCGTTCGGCGACAAGGATGCGATCTTTGCCTACCGCACCGAGATCGTATGGGATGCGGCAGCGTCATCGCTGGTGTTTCATGAAAGCGAGCGTCAGGACGCCGCTTTCACCCAATTCGGTGAAGTCGCGGTGCCGAACCAGTCCGGCCACATCTATCTCGTCACCAACCGGCACGGCCAGCATCGTCTCATCACGGTGGCGCGGCTGGCGATTTCGGGCGAAATGTACGGCATCATCACGACGCTGCTTGCAGGCCGCGGCTCGCTGCTGACGCCGATTGCGGCGCCGATCGCTTACCTGCCGATCCAGATGGTCGCCAGTCCGAGTTTCGGGCGGATCTCTCCCGACGACGCGAACTTTGCGCAGTACCGCCAGCATCTGCGCCGCACGACGGAAGAGCCGTTCGCAATGTTCCTGCCGGGATAGCGCTTTCAGCCTTGCATTCCCGGCGAAACAGACTATATGGCCCATATTCGAATTACCGCTCTGCCTTGTTGACCACGCCGAAACCGGCCCCAATCCCCAAGACATCGTTGAAGTCGGATCAAGCCTGCGCGGAGGTCGTGCAGGCAAAGCGCTTCGCGCATCCTGGAGATAGTTACATGGCTACCGGAACAGTTAAGTGGTTCAACGCGACCAAGGGTTTTGGCTTCATTCAGCCCGATGATGGCGGCACCGACGTTTTCGTCCACATCAGCGCCGTCGAACGTGCGGGTCTGAGCTCGCTGAATGAAGGTCAGAAGATCTCGTTCGAAGCGAAGAAGGACCCGATGCGCGGCAAGACCAGCGCCGAGAACCTTCGCGTCGATTAAGGGTTGCCGATTCGGGATTTCCACGGATGTACTGGGATCCTTTAATTGGCCTCCGATACAAGAGCCCGCCGGTGATGAACCGGCGGGCTCTTCGTTGTCGCGCGATCATGAAGCAATGGCCGCTTTGTCGGTCGGTTTCAGCGCACTGAAATTCTTTCGCAGCGTCGGCTTGTGAATCTTGCCCGTGGCGTTGCGCGGCAGGGCGTCGACGAACTCGATCAGACGCGGGCATTTGAATCGCGCCAGATTGGCCGCGCAGTGGGCATGGATGTCCGCCGGCGTCAGCGTGTAGCCGGGTTTCACGGCGACGATCGCCATGCCGACCTCGCCCCACTGCTCGTTCGGCACGCCGATGATGGCGGCCTCGGCAATCGCGGTAAGCTGGTGCAGCACGCTCTCGACTTCGGCCGGATAGACGTTCTCGCCGCCGGAAATGTACATGTCCTTCCAGCGATCGACGATGTAGTAGAAGCCTTCGTCGTCGACGCGCGTGGCATCGCCGGTGTGCAGCCAGCCGTCGGTGAAGGACGAGGCGTTGGCGTCCGGCCTGTTCCAGTAGCCGGGGGTCACATTTGGCCCTTTGACCCAGAGCTCGCCGAGTTCGTCGACGCCAGCATCCGTCCCGTCGGGCCGGACGATCCGCACCTCCGTGTGCAGCACCGGCTTGCCGGACGAGCCGGCCTTGCGCACGGCGTCCTCCTTGTCGAGCGTGAGCACGGCCGGGCTGGTCTCGGTCATGCCATAGCCCTGTTGCAGCGCGACGCCGCGCTCTTCCCACACCTTCAACAGCGGCACCGGCATCGGCGCACCGCCGACGCCGCCGATCACGAGGCGGCTGAAGTCGGAGGTCGCAAACGCCGGATGCTGCGCCATGAACTGGTAGATCGAGGGCACGCCGAAAAACTGGTTGATGCCCCACGCCGGATCGCTGATCAGCTCCAGCGCGACGCCCGGATCGAACGCGCGCATGATCAGGACAGTGCCGCCGGAATGCAGCACCGGGTTGGTGTAGCAATTGAGCCCGCCGGTGTGGAACAGCGGCAGCACCGTGAGCAGCACCGTTCTCGGCGAGATGTAAGCGGGACCGCCGAGGTTGACGCAATTCCAGAACGTCATGCCATGGGTGATGATCGCGCCCTTGGGCTGGCCCGTGGTGCCCGAGGTGTACATGATGGTGGAGATGTCGTCGTGTGTGACGTCTTCGCAGCGATCCAGCGGCTCGGACGCCTCAATGGCCGCCTCGTACGAACCGTCAGGTCCGAACAGCAGCGTCGACGAGACGTTGCAGAGCTTGGCGACCGACAGCGCGACCTCGGCCAGGTCAGTGTCGTGGATCATCACCTTAGGCGAGGAATCGCTAACGATGAACTGCAATTCGGGAACGGTGAGGCGGGTGTTCAGCGGCAGGAACACCGCGCCGATCCGGCCGCAGGCGAATTGCACTTCGAGCGTATCGGTCGTGTTCAGCGCCAGCACCGCGACGCGGTCGCCGCGCCTGACGCCGAGCCCCTCGCGCAGATGCGTGGCGAGACACGCGATACGCGCGTCGAACTCTGCGTAGGAAAACCGGCGGTCGCTCGCAAGGTCGATGGCTGCGATCTTGTCCGGGGTGCGGCGGCCGAAATGGGCGATCCAGTCGTAATGGCGAACCGGCGACATGCTTCCTCCCGCGCAAGCTGCCCGATCACGGTCCGGATCTCCGCGTCGGGCTCACCCTTGCCTTCTGTCTTCCTTGTTGCGCCAGCCGGTCACGACCCGCGCAGCATTTCGCTGATCACGTTCAACTGGTTGTCGCGAAACTCGACCATATAACCGTCCCGGATCGGACGATAGTCCGTCGGCGAGGTGTTGAGCGTGATGCCGGGCAGCAGCATCGACAGCGGGACCTTCTTGAGGTTGGCAGCCTGCGCCATGATGTTGGCGCGGCTGAGATCGTTCTTGCACTGCTCCAGCACCACTACCAGCGCCTGCGCGACCATGTAGCCATAGCCCGCGGCGAAGTTGCCGAGGTCGACGTTTGGCAGCCGCGACTTCATGAATTCGGCGTAGGCGAGAAGGCCGGCATCCTTGGTATCCTGGCTATAGGTCTTCAGGGCCACGACCGACATGATCCCTGTCGATGCCTCGACGCCGGCCGGCACAAACACGGTGTCCTTGTTGGTGCAGCCTGACGAGATGAAGCGCATCGGCCGCCAGCCGGTCTCGTGCGCTTTACGGATCGCCTGGGCGCAGGCGCGCGGCGTCACGCTGTAGATCAGGAACACATCGGCCTTGGTATTGGCGAGCGTGAGGATCTGCGAGTCCACAGTGGGATCGGCGACTTCGAAGCTCGACGCCATCGCGATGGCCTTGTCGGCGTCGGGCCCAAGCGCTTCCTTGACGCCGCGCAGATAATCCTTTCCGGCATCGTCGTTCTGGTAAAGGATCGCAAACCGCGCATTGGGATTCTTGGACCGCGCATAGCGGACTTCGATACCGGCTTCCTCGACGTAGTTAGGCGCCCAGGGCAGCGCCATCAGCCAGGGCTGCGTCGCCGGATCGTTCCATTTCGACGCGGAACTGATAAGAAACAGGTGTGGCACCTTGGCGCCGTTGAGATATTTCGCGGTTGCCGAACTCGGCGCGGTGCCCATGGTGCCGAACATGAAGGCGACGTTGTCACTCTCGACCAGCCGGCGTGTCGCCTCCACCGTCTTCGGCGGCGAGAAGGCGTCGTCGAGCGAGACCATGTTGAGCTTGCGCCCGTTAACGCCGCCCTTCTCGTTGATCATGTCGAAATAGGCCGCAAATACCTTGCCGGTGACGCTGAGCGCCGACGCCGGGCCGCTATACGGCATGATGTTGCCGAACTTGATCTCGGTATCGGTGATGCCGGGTTGCTGGGCG
>PNLC01000003.1 GCA_013822885.1 Bradyrhizobium sp. | reverse complement strand
CAAGCAACGGCACGCCAATAGTCTGTTCGAGCTCTGAAATGGCATATGAAACGGCAGGCTGCGTTATTGCCATGTGAGCTGCCGCCTTCGCCATGCTGCCGGTTTCGGCGGCGGCCTGAAATACCTGAAGGTCGCGGAGCTTGATGCGCCTGTCCGTGCTTCGATCCACGCCAGCCTCCCATCAATAACTTCTATTGCCCCATAAGGAAAACGCCGCTTCCTGTATGGATCATTGGGGCGGAGGCTGTGCCGGTCAAGACAATAACAAACAACCGGTCAAATTTGGAGCTTCTATGCGCGCGATCAGAATTGCATTGGCGGCAGCTCTCGCCCTGATCCTGGTGGATAATGCCATCGCCCAGCTCGGTGAATCACCCATCCGGATCGTTCTGCCATATCCGGCCGGTGGCGTCGGAGACACGGCAGCCCGCATGATCGCCGATTCCATGCGCGCGCAGCTCAACCGGACTGTGATCGTCGAGAATAAGCCCGGCGCGGCCGGGCGCCTCGGCGTCCAGTCGGTCAAGGACGCTCCAGCCGACGGTACGGTTTTGCTGTTCACCCCTATCGCACCGATGGCGCTCTTCCCGCATGTCTACGACAATTTGGCCTACGATCCCGTGAAAGATTTCCAGCCGATTTCGCAAGTCGGAACATATGACCTTGCGATGGCGGTTGGTGCGAATGTACCCGCCAAGAACCTCAAGGAGCTGATCGAGTGGCTTGAGGTCAATCCCCGGCAGGCTGCTTACGGAACCCCGGCCGCGGGATCATTGCCGCACTTCTTTGCGGTACTCTTCGCGCGCGAGGCTGGGATCGAACTTCGCCACGTTGCGTACAAAGGCAACCCGCAGGCGGTCACCGACCTCATTGGCGGTCACCTGCCCATCTTTTTTACCTCGACGCAAGATCTCGTCGAGGCCCACAACACCGGGCGC
The DNA here is from genome assembly GCA_013822885.1 of Bradyrhizobium sp. Lineage (GTDB taxonomy): Bacteria > Pseudomonadota > Alphaproteobacteria > Rhizobiales > Xanthobacteraceae > Bradyrhizobium. The sequence goes on along the minus strand of PNLC01000003.1, from coordinate 37,630 downwards.
ATCCGCGTCCTTGCTACGTCGGGTCGCGAACGTTCCATGGTCATGCGTGAGGTACCAACCTTCATCGAAAGCGGGTTCAACATTCGTGGCGAGGGCTGGTATGGGGTTTATGCTCCTGCCAAAACGCCCCCCCGAGTTGTCTCGCAGCTGAACCAGGCCGTGGTCGAAGCTGTACGTAGTACCGAGTTTGCTAAGCGCCTCTCGCCGCTCGGCGTTCAAGCGACCGGAACATCGGTTGAAGAATTTGCAAAGGCTGGGAAATCCGACTCCGAACTGTGGAGACCAGTGGTCAAAGCTTCGGGATTTAAACCTGAGTAGAGAGAAATGCTCGCCCTTCTCGAATAAGCTATGCCTAACTCTAAAGTCTCCTTCGGATCAAAGGACTAAACCGCTCGCGCGGTAGGGCTCTCCGTCGCCAAGTGCGCGGAGTGGGGAGAGATAACAGGCGCGTCCTGTCTGAAGATGAGGAGTTGCAACCCTCCCTCCAGACAGGAGCCTCCCCATGACCGACCAGGCAATGAGCCCGTTACGCCGGCGCATGATCGAAGACATGACGATCCGGAAGTTCGCAGCGAAGACCCAACATGACTACCTGCAGAGGGTCAAGAACTTCACGATCCATCTTGGTCGCTCGCCCGACACGGCAAGTTCCGAGGACGTGCGGCGTTATCAGCTTCACCTGACGGCGAGCGGCGTTGGCGTCCCCACAGTCAACCAGACGGTCTCGACGCTACGGTTCTTCTTTAAGGTCACACTCGGGCGGCCCGATCTTGTTGAGCGGACGGCATTCGTCCGGGAACCGCGCAAGCTGCCGGTGGTGCTCAGTCCAGATGAGGTGGCACGGCTGCTGGATGCAGTGCCGGGGCTCAAATACAAAGCGGCGCTGAGTGTGGCCTACGGGGCTGGATTACGCGTCTCCGAGGTGGTGGCGCTGAAGATCGGCGACATCGACAGCAAGCGCATGGTCATTCGCGTCGAGCAAGGCAAAGGCCGCAAAGATCGGTACGTAATGCTGTCTCCGCATCTGCTTGAACTGCTGCGCGCCTGGTGGAAGGCGGCACGACCGCAGGGCTGGCTGTTTCCAGGACGCGACCGTGTGCAGCCGATGACGACGCGCCAGCTCAATCGTGCCTGTCACGCCGCAGCCCATATGGCCGAGATCGGTAAGCCGGTATCCATGCATACGTTGCGGCACAGCTTCGCCACCCATCTGCTTGAGCAGAACATCGATATCAGGGTGATCCAGGTCCTGCTCGGTCATGCCAAGCTCGACACCACGGCGCTCTACGCGCGTGTTGCCACCAAGACGATCCAGCAAGTCATGAGCCCGCTCGATCGCATCACGCTGACGCAAGCCGAGCCGCCCGCCTGAAGCGCGGCAGATGTCGCGTCCATCGCTGGAGGTCGCGGACATCTTCCGCGGCCACGGCCCGGCATGGCGCCGGGCCAATGCCGGCCATGTCAGCCTCGGCCAACTCAAGGTGATGTCGGCGATCGAGAGCTGCCGCACGGCGACGCTCGGCGGGCATGTCGCGCGCTGCGAGGCGTGACCTCCGTTCATTATGCCGGCCGCAGAACGACGCCGTCCGGCACCACGCCCTCCCGCACGAGGCGCCAAAGGGCGATCAGTAGCTTGCGCGCCAAAGCCACGATCATGGTCTTGCGAGTGCCACGGGCGCTCTCGGTGCGGGCTCGAAACCACTGCGCCAAGCTGCTGTCTTTCTGGAACATGAGAAATCGCCACGCCAATTGGATCATGCCTCGTCGAACCCGAGCGTTGCCGGAACGGGCCAATCCTTTCTCTCGGCGTTTTCTGCCGCTCTCGTCGGGCGAGCCCGTGAGGCCGGCATAGCGCGCTACCGCCCGGCGGTCGCGCATGCTTCGCGACAGTACCTCCTGCACCAGCATGTCGGCCGTCTCGACACCAACCCCGATTACCCGCGCCAACAGGCGCACCATGGCGTGTGGTCCATTATCGGGCGCTTGCTTGAGACGCGCCAGGCGAGCGTCCTCGATCTGCCTTATCTGATCACTGATGAGCCGCCGGCGCACCATGTCGCGACGCAGTTCAGCCAGGGTGTTGGGCGGGATCGGCTCGCCCTCGGGGGTGCGCAAGCCGTCGAGGCGTTCGGCGGCCTTCTTCAGCTTGGGATTGAAGCCGCGGATGCCGAGCCGGATCAACGTTGCTTTCATTCGGTTGACGATCCGACTTTGCTCTCCGACGAGGCTCTCGTGCTCGCGGTTGGGACGCTTGGCATCTTCGTCCTTGGTTGTCGGGATCGCCACCATCTTGCAGTGATCACGCTCGCCGCGCAGCCAGCCGAGAAAAGCGCGTTTGAGCAGCTCGGTATCGAGCCGATCGGTCTTGGCGCGCCGATGTTCGCGCGACACCGCCACGCTCGAAGCGTGAATGACGTGGGCCTCAATGTCGCGTGCACTGAGCCAGCGCGCGAGCCAGAAGCCGTCGCGGCCGGCCTCGAAAGCGACAGCGACGCGTTTGATCCGATGCCCGGCCTTCGCCGCTTCGTCTCGCCATCGATGCAGCAACTTCAGCAATGCGCTCTCGTCGACCGCGAGCTTCTTCAACGGCTGGCGCCCGAGGCCAGGCACGATGCCGGCGATGAGCCAGCTCGACAGGCTCAATTCGATAACGGCGATCAACGTGCCGTCCGGATCTAGGGGGGTCAGGGATCGGCTCAGATCGTTACACTTTTGCATGGGAGGCGCTCCATCGGTTCAGATCAGCAACGATGGATGCAATACCCTCGCCGCCGCCCCATAGCATCTCCCTTGGAGGTTTGCGTACGCCGGCCCCCGGTGTGCGCCGCGCCACCTTCATGGGGCCGGCATCCGCAAACCTTCACATTTGCGCCGGTTTGGCGGTGTACCAATGACTTCCGGTCTACCCCCGTTGACAGACATCTTACCAAGCGTTGGGATGTCTCAAACGTGCACCAGAAGCGGACGTCAACGCAACATGCCGATGGGAAAGACAGTGGACCTAGCGCAGTCCGGCCGTTCTCATACCGTTGAGGAAAAGCTCCATCAGTTCGGGCGTCTGGTAGGGAACGCTTGCGCGGATCCAGGCAATAGAAATCTGCGGCTGCTCGCGCTTCACCGTCGCAAAGAGGGACCTCGCCTCGTCGATCCGGCCGGACTGCGCGAGGCTTGCGCAATGCAGCCGCTGGGCGCCTTGGAATCCCGGCCTGAGACGGAGTGCTTCGCTTGTATATCTTGCGGCTTCATCAAATCGGCCTGCCGTATAGTGCGCGACCGCGATGCCGCCGAGAAAGCGTGCCGTCTCCGGATCGAGCGGACTGAGCCTGACCGCCTCCTCACCATGCGCGATCGCCTCACGGTCCAGTCCGGCAAACCCCAGCCCGTGACAGAGATAGGAATGCGCCGCAGCTGAATTCGGATTGAGGCTGACGGCACGCCGGAAGGCCGCGATCGACTCCTGCGTACTGCGTTCCATCATCGCGCAATAGCCGAGCGCGATATGCCCCCACGAATCGCGATCATCGAGCGCAATCGCGCGCACGGCGTGTTCGCGGCCGAGCGGCAATCCCGTTTCACGCGCGATCCAGCCCATATGGGCCGTAAAGACCAGGCAAAAGCCTAGCAAGCCCCGGGCCGCCGCGTAGTTGGGATGCGCCGCAACCGCTTGCTCCAGCGTCGTCCGGGCGGTTGCGCAGTCCGCACGCGTCAGGCGCCAGAAATGCGTCTGCGCCTGTGAAACCATTTCCCATGCACCGAGATCGTTGGCCGAACGCGCGAGCGCACGCACGCCCTCGGCCGCGAGCAGATGTGGCTCGATCGCGCCCGCGACGCTGCGTGTAAGCTCGTCCTGCACCGCAAAGATATCGCCGATCTCGCGGTCGTAACGCTCGGCCCAGTGATGGCCGCCGCTCACCGCATCGACGAGCTGAGCCGTGATACGCAGCCGGGTCCCGGCACGGCGGACGGTGCCTTCGAGCACGTAACGAACGCCAAGCGTTCGGGCGACCTCGCTCACGTTCACCGCGCGCTGCTTGTAGACGAAGCTGGAGTTGCGTGCGATCACGAACAGCCAGCGGATACGCGCGAGCTCGGTGATCAGGTTGTCCGAGATCCCGTCTGCGAAATTCTCCTGATGCGGATCGCCGCTCATGTTGGCGAACGGCAGCACTACGATCGAAGGTCGATCTGGCAGCGGCAGGCTTCCGGGTTTCGCGTTCGAAGCGGCCGAGGGCGCTGTCTTCGCGATGAAGCGATAACCTCGCCGGTGCAGCGTCTCGATGTAGCGCGGGCGGCGGGCGTCATCGCGCAGCGCCCTGCGCAGTTCCTGGATGCATGTGACGAGCGCCGCGTCCCCGACCGTCGTCTCGGGCCACACTGCGCCGAACAATTCGTCCTTAGTGACTACCTCGCCGGGCCGCGCGGCGAGGAAGGACAGAAGCGACAGGGCTTTCGGAGTCAGGCGAACTTCGCGCGCGCCGGCCGTCAGTCCCCGGCGCGGGTCGAAACGGAAGCGGCCGAAGGTAAGTCCCCGTTCCTGCATGGATTCCTCGTCCGACGAGGCTAATACAAGGTTCCCGTCGAAATCCCGTTTCTCGCTTATGACATAAGTCTCTGCGCTTCCTAACGTCAACGCGATCGCGCCGTTGCGCGTCGTTTTCACGATCGAGGGAAGCTGCTCACGTGAGACAAATCATCGCGCTGGCCATCGCGGCCGGGGTCATACTCGCCGCCGAGACGGCGGCCGGGGCCGAGAAGATCGCCGGAATCTGGAAGCTCCAGTCTTGGGTGCCCGAGGAGGTCGAGACCAAGGAGAGGAACGTTGTATTCGGCGCTGCCCCCGAGGGGCGGCTGATGGGCCTCCTGACCGCACAGGGCCGCAAGCCACCGCAAACGAAGCCGAGCGTGACAGCGCCTACCGCTCGATGCTCGCCTATTCGGGACGCTATCGCGTCGAGGGCGACAAGTTTGTCACCAAGGTCGATGTCGCCGGGAACGAAACATGGGTCGGGACAGAACAGACGCGCGACTACAAGATCCACAGCAACAGGCTTGTCGTGATGAGCTTCGCCCGCGCCGAACCTGGCCTTCGGCGGCAAACCCGCGCGCGGAATCTTCACCTTTGCGCGCGAGGGCGGCTAGGCCGACGCCGAACTGAGATCGTCCAACAAGCGAATTTCGACGAGGGAAAAACGATGTCGTTTTATCGGCAGGCTGGTATTGCGGTTTGTGTGGTGCTCGTTTTCGCATCGCATGCACGCGCGGATGCGGTAACCGACTGGAATCAGGTTGCGATACGCGCGACGGATATCGCGGGCGCACCTGTACCGGTGCAGACGCGTACAATGTCGATCGTCCACGCGGCGATCTTCGACGCTGTCAACGCGGTCGACCGCAAGTACAAGCCCTACGTGGTCGACGTGCGCGCGCCTGAGGCATCAGCAGAAGTTGCCGCAGCGGCCGCTGCGCATGGAATCCTGGTGCGGTTCTATCCGCCGCAGAAGCCGATCACCGATGCCGCGCTGACCGCTACGCTCGCGACGATTCCCGATGGTCCCGCGAAGGAGAACGGGCTGCGCATCGGACACGAGGTCGCCGAGAAGGTGTTCGCGGCTCGCAAGGACGACGGCGCCTCGGCGCAGGCATCATACATGTTCAGCTCCGGTCCCGGCGTCTATCAGGCGACCCCGCCGATGAACATGAACCCGATCCTCGCGCAGTGGCGCAGCGTCGCGCCGTTCCTGATGACGCCATTCACGATGAACGGCCCAAAGCAGTTCCCGTTCGCGGGACCGCCCGACGTGACCAGCGCGACATTCGCCAAGGAGTTCGACGAGATCAAACGGCTCGGCGCGCGCCTGAGTACCGAGCGCACCACTGAGCAGACCGCAATCGCGATCCATTGGGCGGGATCGGAGGTGCCGCCATTCAATGCCATCGCCCGAACCGGATCGGCCGCGAAGAATTTGAGCCTGATCGACAATGCGCGCCTGTTCGCGCTCCTCAACATGGCGATGGCGGATTCGCTCATCGCTGGCTTCGAGGCGAAGTACGCCTACAATTTCTGGCGTCCGGTCACCGCGATACGCAACGCCGCCACCGCCAAGAACCCCGCACTTGCCGCCGATGCCAACTGGGAGCCGCTCCTGGTGTCGCCGCCACACCAAGAATACCCTTCCGCGCATTGCCTTGGCGCGGGCGCGGCGGTCGCGGTCCTGCAGTCGGTGTTTGGCAGCGATAACCTCACTGCGAGCTACGTCTATCCGCCGCTCGGCGTGGTGCGACGCTGGACCAGCTTTTCGCAGATCGCGACCGAGGTCGAGAACGCGCGGGTGTGGGGCGGTATTCACTACCGCTCTGCGGTCGAGGACGGCACCGCGGTCGGACGCCAGATCGGCGAATATGCGGTCAAGTCGGCAATGCGGCCGCTGGCGAATTGAATTACATAACCGCCATAGGGCCACGGAACGCTAGCGGTGTCTGTCCCGCTTTGGGTCTTAGCTGTGTAAAAACGCCGTTCCCAAGGCGTCGGTGAGAAGCCAGGAACCGCACCTGTCTCAGGGCGCGATCGCAGCGATCAGCGGCTTGGTCCCGACGATGTTCATGACCCGTGTCAGATTATAAGCCAGGACCGAGAGAGCCATCTCGGCGGCTACTTTTGGACGCGTTTTGGTGAGAAAGTGTGTCGCGCCCATGCGGGCCTTCATCGTGCCGAACGGATGCTCGACCGTCTCGCGACGCTGGCGCACGGCGAGCGGGTTCGCATCAAGGCGTTGCTGCATTGCAGCAGCGAGCCCAGTTTGAGGAGAGCGCCGCGCGCTGTTTGAGCCGACAGGAACCGACGGAAGCATTGGCCGCGAAGGTGACGAGGCTCACCGAGAAGCTGACGAAGTTGAAAGAGCAAATGGCCAAGCGTGTTGTTCACGAGAAGCGGATGCTTGCTTCGCCCGATTAACAAATCTGCGGCTACTTCAGCAGCTCAGAAATCCTCGTGTGCCAAGAGGCCGGCATCATTGTGAATCTGCCCAAGCCGATGACGTCGGGTGCCAAATCGGAAGGGCGCTTCGGAATGCTGGACTTTGCTTATCAGCCGTAGGAGGAGGTCTATCGCAGTCGAACTGGGGAGCGGCTACCAAATCGCTCGTTCGGGCCAGAAATACCTGGGTCAGTGTGTGCGCAAGATCGACTTCATGAAGTCTCGAAGCGAGGTGATGTATTCCTCGAGCCGACACTTCACCGTTCTTAAATGTCAGCTCGACTTAAGGATGGGTCCGATGGGGACGAGGAAAATTCCCCGGCGAAAAGAGTCCCGACGACAGGAGCCTGGCGGCTCCGGCGGAAGTGAGCTCCAATCGAACAGTGCAAAATCGCGCATGGGAAAGCGCCAGCAGTGAGTCAAATAAGGGCGCACGCCACCCAAGTCTTGGCGCGGCGGATAGCGTCGCCAGCTAGATTCCATGCCCAAACCGAATGATTCCAGATCAGCGGCCTCTGCAAGTCTGGCGATACCTACGGCAATTCCCTTCGCCCTGTTCGCCCAGCTGATCCTTGTTTAGGCAGGCCGCGCGCAATTCGCCGCACACATCACGTCGGACAGGTCTCTCGCAGGCTTCCCGGTATCTGCGGCAATTTCCTTCGCCCCGTTCGCCCAGCCTTTCCTTGTTTTCACAGGCACGTCGCAATTCGTCGCATTGGCCGCCTCGACCCCGGCCGTCGTCTACTCGGACGCCGCCCGGGCCAATCTGAATAGATTGGGAAAAGACCGATGTTGGAAAAACAAAAAAAGCCGCTGTCGCGACCACCAGAGCAAGGCGTTGCATCACTGACCTCCAAGTCAAATGCCGGTTGCCCCGGCTCTGAGGAAATGTTTCCTCCGCCCGTTCGTTCCTACCGTCGGGAAAACCCGGCAACTTTTCCTCGCGGGGTGAGTTCATTTACATATGTGTCCGATATTGGTGAGGCTAAGTAGAGGGACGAATTTCCACTAAAGATCGCAGCCGATAGAGCATGGCACGTATTTGGCGACGCACACTGACGTCGACCCAGCTGATGCGCAGCGACGGGCGCTGGAACGGTACCTAAACCGAGATTGGCGGCGCGAGAGAACGATCAGGAAGAACTAACGTGCACCGGTCTTTCCTATCTAACTCACCTGGCGTTTGACAGCCTTGCACTGGCTCTAGCCCGCCTTGCCGCGCGAAGTGCGCGTCCTGATTGGACAGTGGCGGCAATTGCATGCCTCCTACACCCCGCTGCGCATGAGCCAGGTGCCTGAAGTCGCCGTCAACGTCATCGCCAACGGTGAAAAGCCGACCGGCGTCGGCGAGCCCGCGGTCACGGTGATCGCGCCCGCGATCGGCAACGCCATCTTCAACGCCTGCGGCGCCCGCATCCGCGCGCTGCCGATCACGGCGGAAGCGGTGAAGGCTGCGATGAAGGCCTAAGGCCGCGTTGGCGCGATTACAATGGCGGCCGCCGAGGGGATTTCCCCCGTCGGCCGCTGGCACGTGGCTTGCGCCGCCCCCGCGGCTAACGATATGGTCCGGCTTGGCCAATGGTGATTTGTGTTGTTATTTCAAGACCCTCATCCCCTTGTTGGCAGCTATCAGGGAAGCCGGTGCCATGGCGCGCGTAGCGACGAAGTGAACGAACGTGAGTGCTGACAGTCCCATTGCCCCGGTCGACATGCCCGGGCTCGACAGCCATTTGTGCTTCGCACTCTATGCCGCCAGCAATCACATGAACCGCCTGTTTGTACCCTTCCTCGAGAAGCTCGGCGTCACCTATCCGCAATACCTGGTACTCGTTGTGCTGTGGGAGCGCGGCGGTCCGCAGGGCGTTGGAGAGCTCGCGTCGCTGCTGCGCATGGATTTCGGGACGCTGTCCCCGATGCTCAAGCGGCTGGAAGCGAAGGGGCTGGTGACACGCCGGCGCCCTGCCGCCGACTAGCGCCGCGTGCTCGTCGATCTGACGACGAAAGGCGTTTCGCTTCGCAAGCGGACCGAGCAGATGCTGGGCGAATTTTACTGTTACCTGAACGTGCCGGTGGCCGATCTCTTCGACCTCAAGGACCGCCTTCGTCATTTTGTAAGCTCAGCGGGCCCTCAAAGAGATTCCGCTTCACAAGACTAGATAGGCATCGGCGAGCTTCAAGCTCAAATGACTAGCCCCCTGACTTAAACCCCTTCGTCTTGAAGTGCGATACGGCCTCCTCGCCCGTCAGGAACTCGATCAAGGCTTTCGATGCGTTCACGGATGCCGACTCTGTACCAATACCGCCGCTGAACTGCGTTACGCTGCCGAGTTCACCCGGTAGTGGCCCAACCAGTTGCGCCCCCACATTCGGTACAATCTCCGACGCCTGCGCAATGCCGAATTCAACCTCTCCCTTTGCCACCAACTCCGGCGACTGCGCACCTGGCACAAGCATGGTCTTGGGCTTCATCTGCTCGGCGATGCCCAAGCGCTCAATGGCGCGGCTGGCGACCACGCCGCTCAGGCCTCCCTTGGCCGGATCCGCATAGGAGATCGACTTGGCCGACAGCAATGTTTGCTTGAACGCTTCCGCTGTCGAGATGTCTGGCTTCGGCGCGCCGGCACGAACCGCCAACGCAACCGGAGTACTCGTAACATTGACGATGTTGTCTGGAGTCAGCTTGTTCTGCTTGGCGAGGTCATCCATCATAACCCGTGTCAAGATAATCACGTCGGCTCGCTCGCCGTCGAGGATGCGCTTTTTCTGAACCGCGGCGAGATCGTAGCTTATTGTCAGCTTGTTGCCCGTCTTCTGCTCGAAGACCGGTGCAAGTTCGTCGAGCGCATCCGTCAGTGCGACCGAGGTCAATACTTTCACCTCGGCAGCGTTCGCCACCATAGCCGACAGCATCAGCCCTGTCAGTGCTGCCGCGGCCTGCATCACCTGTGATCGCCCGTTCATGCATATCTCCCGGTCCATATTGTTTCGCGATTAAAGGTCATAACATCTCACTCGACAAGGCGAGGATCCTCTTTTGGCGGTGCAGTAAATTGCGGAAGCGCGCAGTCATGGGACCATCGACGGCTGACCCGTTGATTTCCGCTTTGATTCAAAAAGCGATCTCAGCCCGTCTGTGTGACATGTCCGCCGCTTTGCGCCACTACCCGTCGTTCAAGCTAGGTCAGTATTTGAACCTAGACCAGAAATCGAACGCCGATTCGATGCCAGACATTGCGCTGGGAGAACGAACCGGCCCCTGCCTCCACAACACTGCAACGCTATCGGGAACCCTTCGGTCTGTGGAGCAGCGCTGGACCGAACACGACGCCAAATCCGAGGAAAGCCAGGGCCCAGGCACCCGCCGCGAGGTGGAGAAGTGCCTCGCTTCGCGAGGGCTCGATCGCGGCGCAAATTCGGGCGAGCGCGGCCACGACGACCGCAGCATAGATCGTCTGCGTCGACCACGACGCGATAGGGGGCTGCCCGGTGTGGCCCAGGCTTGCGCGCGTCATGACTGCCAGCGTCATGGTCCCCGCAGCGCCGGCCATCCAGGCGTGGATACCCGCGCTGCCCGGAAGGAGGCCGATGGCAGCAGCAGCCGTCAGCAGGAGACCCAACGGCACGAAGAAGTAGCCGACATGCAGGACGAGAACCAGGCGATCAGCCAGCGTCCGGTCTCCCGCCCAACGGACAAGCCGTACCAGATTTAGCAGTCCGGCCAGGCCAAGCGCGATTCCGATGAGCGGGCCATCCTGGACGAAAATCCAAGCCGCCAACGCGGCTGCGCTTACCCCAACGATCGCGACGTCCAGGGGACCAAAGGGCGACGGCAGCCTTCCGGGACTTATGCGCGCCAGCCAATTGCGCGTGAAACTTGGAATGATCCGGCCGCCGATCAGGGTGATCAGCAGCACCACGACCGCGATGCCAACCCGAACGCCGTAGTCGGCCGTTCCGTGGAAGTGAGCTTCGAGATGGAAGGCGGTGTTTCCGACAAGCAGCAACGCGATGAGCACGACGACCTTGAGGTTGCGCCAGTTGCTGCCGGCCAGAATTTCCCGGGCGGCGGCCGCAACGACGAGCGCGAGAAAGCCGACGTCTACCGCTGCGGCAGGCAGCCATCCGACGTCGGCGGAAATCGTCACGGCGACCCGTCCGGCGACCCACGCCACAACGAGTGCCAGCAGCGGCTTTCCCTGGATCGGAAGCTGCCCCGTCCAGTTCGGGATTGCGGTGAAGAGAAAGCCCGTGATCACCGCCGGCAAGTAGCCGTAAAGCATCTCATGGACATGCCAGTCCCGCGGTGCGAACGCCGAGTGCAGCGCCAGTTCGCCATAGAATACCGGAAGCCAAACGAGGACCGCGAGGCCGGCGTAGATGCTTCCCAGGAGAAAGAACGGCCGGAAGCCGTATGACAACAAGGCCGGCCCCTCATAGGCACGCAGCCGCGGCACGGGGATCCTTGTCGTCATACTGGCTTCCGTGGTGAACGGGCCGAAGGACTACTTCTTCTTGCCGTCGGCGTCGAACTGCTTGAGATAGGCGATCAGGTCGTTCGTCTTCTGCTCATCCTTCAAGCCGGCATAAATCATCTTTGTGCCGGGTATCTTGGCCTTGGGATCCTTGATGTACTCGCGGAACGTCGCTTCGTCCCATGTGATGCCGGAATCCTTGTTCGCTGCCGAATAGGAGTAGCCCGGCACGCTCCCGGACTTCCGACCCATGAGACCGTTGAGAACCGGACCGACGCCGTTCTTGGCGCTTTCGCCGATCTGATGGCAAGTCTTGCAGACGCCGAACACCTTCTCCCCCGCAGCGGCATCCTGGGCCCTGACCTCGCTGGTGCATGCGACCGCCAAAAGTGCCACGAACACAAATCCTCGCATCTTGTTCTCCTTCTCTGCGTCCGCGTTTGCGGACTCTCCATTTTGGCACACGACTAACGGTTCCGGCCACCGGAAGGTCCGACTTCAGGTTCCGTAGACAAGCAAATCCCCGCCGACCGTGATCAGCCGGACCTGCACACCCGTCCTTGCAGCCGCGATGTCGCGGATGTGCGACGCAGGCATCAGGCTGAATGCGGTCGAAAGTGCATCCGCCTCGGTGGCGGTCGGCGCGACGACGCTGACGGTCCGATAGAGCGCGGGACTGCGTCCCGTCCGGGGATCGAATAGATGCGTGAAGCGGCCGGAACGGTCGAAGCGGAAGCCGGCACCCGCCGTGGTCGCCACCGCGCAATCGACCAGGTCAACGGTTTCGGTAAGCGCGCCGGGTTCGTCCGGATCGGCAAGGCCGACGCGCCAAGACGTGCCGTCTGCTCTCGCTCCGAGCGCGCGGATCTCCCCCATGTTAACGAGGGTCGTGGACATTCCGCGTGCGCGCATGACATCCACAACACGGTCGGTGGCGTACCCCTGGGCGATTCCGTTCAGCGTGATCGCGGCACCACGCCTGAGGAGCGCCACGCGCTCTTCGCTTACTCGCAGGACATCGCGACCCACCTTCGCCAGTTCCACCGCCAGGCTCTCAGCCGGCGGACCGTCGGAATCCGGCTTTTCCGACAAGAAGTGTCCGGTGTAGAGTTGCCAGAGTGGCTGGACGGTGGGATCGAACGCGCCGCCGGTAAGGTCGCAAAACTGCAGCGAGGCCTTGAGCAGCGCGACCATGTGGGCGTCCGGAGCGACCAGGATGCCGCTTCGATTGAGGGTGCAAATCGCGGAATCCGCGCGGTAGAGGCTGAACTGCCCTTCGAGGCGTCTTACCTCCGCCAGGCAAATCTGGACGATCCTTTCGGCCTCCTCCCGATCGGGATGGAAGATGTCGATCGACGCCTGCGCTCCCAGCGCGGGTCCCCGCCAACGCACCGGCTCGCCTGCCCAGACGCGCCGTCGCCCGCAAAGAAGCGCCGAGCCTGCAGTCGAAGCCGCGATGGCGATCATGCGTCGGCGCGTGAGATTTACTGGTGCCATCGGAAGCCTCGTCAGTTGGACCGTAAGCCCGGGCGTTCAGGCCCCGTTTGATCGCCGGCGCTGTCGCTGCCGAGCACGTAGCCGCTCGGAATCTCCGCAAACGTGACGACTTTGCCGCCGTTGGCGGCGGCGAAGGCCTCCGCAGCGGCACTATTGCCGAAGGGCACAGCCTCGGCGGCACCCATTCCGCCCTGCTTGCGGCTCTCGATGACGAAGAACGCCTTTTTGGCGTCGATCCAGTTGGTCGCTCCCGGCTCCTCCCAACTGGGCGCGCGAGCCATATCGGACACGTAGATCGCGCGGATATCGCGGGGCTGGTCCGGCATCAGGGTGAAGGCCACGGCGTCGCGCGCCGAGGTGAACCAGTACGGATCGATGCGGCTCTTGGTGATGATCTGCCCCTTGGGCCCGGGGTGCTCGAGCACGTTCATGCCGCAGAAGACCCCCATCGCATCACTGTTGAGCGCAACGGCCGGCGGCATGATGGAGTCACTTCCATCCCGATTGCAGCCGGCGAGGACGAGGGCGACGATCATGCACAAGATCCGCAGCGTCATAGCTCCCTCCGAGCGAAGAACGCGGCCGCAAGCCCCAGCGGCGCAACCACCCAGGCCGTCAGTCCCGTCAACAGCGCGCCGACGCTGGTTGTCGCGGTGCCGGCGAGACCCGCCATGCCGGAAAACTGGCTGACGTTGAAGCCGGTCAGGTTTGTCATCCGGTACAGGTCCGTCGGATTGAAGAACAGCAGCGCTTCGAGAACCGGTGCGGAGACGATCTTCCCCTGGTCGACGACCAGCACGCCGAGCAATGCCATATCGAACACCAGCACCATCAGCAGCCAGACTCCCACCGAGATGCCGGCCGCGGTGCCCCGGTCCCGGACCAGGCTGCTGATCAGATATCCGATCGCCACGAATACGGCCCCAAGCATGATCGACGTTCCGAGCATCGAGGCGAAGGCGAACCAGCTTACGGCGAGCTCCGAGGCGCCGGTGATCGCGAGGGCGGCGCCCGCGGCGCCATAGCCGATGACGGTCGCGAAGGCGAGGATCAGGACGTGGCCGCAGAATTTGCCGAGGATCACCTGGCCCCGGCCGACTGGATAACTCAGGAGAAGCGTCATGGTGCCGCGTTCCATCTCGCCGACCACGGCGTCGTGCGAGATCAGCAGCGCGATCAGGGGGAGCAGGAAGATCGTCAGGCTCGACAGGCTGACGACGACGACGTCGAGAGCGCCCGCGCCGACATTGCCGGTGGGTGCGCTTCCCAGGAACGTCAGCGACAAGGCCAGCGCGGCCAACAGGAGCGTGGTTGCCAGGACCCAGCGGTTTCGCAACCCTTCCTGGATCTCCTTGACGGCTATGATGACGATCGTCCTCATGCGGCGCTCTCCTGACTATTTAGGAAATGCGCATAGAGCTCGTCGAGGGTCGGGGCCGCGATCTCGATGTTGGTGACGTTGGGATCGCCAGCTGCAGCGCGCAGCACGTCCATTTTGCGCGCCTCATCGGGCACCAGCAGTATGCGTCCGCGCGGTGTCGCGACAATTGCGCCGTTCATCCACGCCGCGGGAACGGTCGCGCCAGGCGCAAAATCGAGCGAAACGCGGATCGGCAATTGTGAGATCGAGCGCAGCTCCGAAAGGGTGCCCTGCGCGACCAGAAGCCCGCGATTCATGATGAGGACATGCTCGGCCCGATCCTCGAGTTCGTTCAGCGCGTGCGACGAGATCAGCAGGGTCGCGCCGTCTTCGCGCAGTTCATTCAGGATCTCGTAGAAGGTCTGCCGCAGCGCGGGGTCCAGTCCCGTCGTCGGCTCGTCGAGCAGCAGCACCCGGGGCCGACCCAGCAGCGCCTGCGCCAATCCGAGACGCTGGCGCATGCCCTTCGAATAGGTCCCGACCCGGCGGTCGGCCGCATCGGTCAGTCCGACTCGATCGAGAAAGGCCCACGCTTTGGACGGTTTGACGTGCTTCAGCCGCGCGTAAAACGTCAGCGTTTCTCGCCCAGTGAGCGCCGCATTGAACGCGACATTCTCCGGAAGATATCCAAGCTGCCGCCGGGCCGAAAATTCGCCGGCGGCCGGATCCTCGTCGAGCACGCGGATGGAGCCGCTATCGGGGCGGATCAATCCCAGCATCAATTTGATCAGTGTGGTCTTGCCGGCACCGTTGTGGCCGACCAGCGCGCTGAGCCGCCCCGGAACAAGGTCGAACGAGACGTCGCGCAAGGCGCGCACCGCACGGTAGTTCTTCACGACGCCGGCTATCGAGACGGTCGGGGTCATTTCCCGACCTCCTTGCCCGTGGGCCTCGGCGGCGGCGCGATTAAAGGGTGGCTATCGACCACGCCACCCGGGTAGAGCGCTGGAAACTGAGCCTGAGCCCAGCGCAGCACCTGGACCGCAGGACTGTTGATCAGCACCTTCGCGGAAGGCGCGGTCCACAACACCCGATCGACGAGATCGTTGGGCCGGTAGGCGGTGTCGGCGATGCCGTCGCCGTTGAGATCGAAGGCCGGGTTGTCGCTCCAGTAGTTGCCGCGTCCGCCCTTCGACCAATCGAGGTTTCGAGTACCGACATACTTGACCTGATTGCGACTGCCGACGAAGGCGTTTCCGGTGATCTCGTTGCCTTCGGATCCCGCCGTGAAATGAATGCCGATGGCGCAGCGTTCGAACCAGTTGTTCCGGAACCGGTTGTGGTTGGCGTTGTAGATGAAGACGCACTTTTCCGGGCCGCTCCGCAGACCCTGCTCACGCTTCGCGTCCGGGATCATGCCCCGCTCGTCATCGGGGCGTTCTTCGCCGCTGTCCGCAACCGTATCGAAAGGTCCGCCCGTCACCCGGTTTCCATCGATGTCGGCGTAGTTGGCGTAGTTGAACAGCATTCCGTGGTCGCGGTCGCGATCGGAGATGTTGTCGCGGATCACCAGCCGGTTCGAGTACATGATAGCGTAGCCGACATGGTTTCCGACCGAAACGTTGCCGCTGACTTCGCTGTCGTTGGTGTACATGTAATGGACCGCGAAGCGCACCTGTTCGAAGCGGTTACCGACGAAGCGGTCTTTGCGGCTGGAAATGGTGAAGATACCGTCGCGACCGTAGCGGAAGGTGTTGTACGCGATGGTGACGTCGGGCGCGTTCCAGAGCGAAACGCCGTTGCCGGCCTCGCTGAGGCGATGGCCGCGAAGCCCTTCAATCACGTTGCGGGCCACCCGCGATCCGGCCGCCCCGTGCACGTAGACGCCGAACAGGTTTCCAACCAGGCGGTTATCCTCGATAGTCGCCCGCTCGGCGGTCTTCTGCAGAAAGATTCCGGAATTCATCGCCTGCAAGTCGCGCCCGGACCCTCGGATGGTCACGCCGCGGACGGTCACATCGGGCGCGGTTACCGTGATGACGTTGCCATCGCCGCCACCGTCGAGCACGGTGCCGGGGCGTCCGGTCAGTACCAGAGGCCGATCGATGCGGATCGACCCGTTGTATTGCTCCGGAGCAAGTTCGACCACATCACCGTCATGTGCACGATCCAGCACCGCCTGCAGCGGCTGGCCCGGCGCAGCCGTCAGCGTCTCCGCGCGGGCGAAGCCAGACAATCCGGCGGCGACAAGCGCCGCCGGAAGCATGGGTGACGGGAGACGCACGATGTGGCTCCCGATCAGACCGATTTCGGCTCGACGAACATGCGGCCCTTCATCTCCATGTGCATGGCGTGACAGAACCAGGAACAGTAGTACCAGAACACGCCGGCCTTATCGGCGGCGAACGTTACCGACGCCGTCGCCATCGGCGCGACTTCCATGTTGACGCCGTAATTCACTATGCAGAACCCGTGCGTCAGATCTTCCACCGCATCGATGTTGGTGATGTAGACTGTGACTTCATCCCCCTGCTTGACCTGGAACTGCTCGAGGCCGAACGCCGGCGCGGTCGAGGTCATGTAGACACGTACCTTGTTGCCGTCGCGGATGAGCTTGGAGTCCGCCTCGAGATTGATGCCGTCGGCCTTGGCCTGCTTGACCGCATCTGCAAACATCGGATCGGCGCGGTCCCAGATCGAGATCGGATTGATCTTGGAACGGTGCACGATGGTGGCGTCGTGGGGTTCGGCGAAGCTCGGGCCGTCGTGGACCAGCTTCATCTGGTCGCCCGAGATGTCGATCAACTGATCGTTCTCCGGCTTCAACGGACCCACGTTCAGGAAGCGATCCTTCGAGAACTTGTTCAGCGAGATCAGCCATTTTCCGTCCGCCTCCTTGGTCTGACCCATCGACGAATGGTTGTGGCCGGGCTGATAATGGACGTCGATCTTCTGGATGATGGGATCGACCTTCTCGCCCTTGAATGCCCGCTTGGCGAGATCGATGCTCCACTTGCAGACCTGGCTGTCGAGGAACAGCGTCGTATAGGCATTGCCCTTACCGTCATAGGCCGTATGCAACGGTCCGAGGCCGAGTTCGGGCTCCGCGACCACGACGTCGCGCGGTTTGATCTTGTCGTCGAACAGTTGGTCGAACAGCCGCACGTCCATCACCGTGACCGTGGGCGACAGCTTGCCTGCGGCGACGATATGAATGCCGTCGGGCGCCGTGTTCATGCCGTGCGGATTGTTTGAGACCGGAACGTAGCGGGTGTAGGCCGAGCCCTTGCGGCCGTCGAGAACGGGCACGCCGTTCATCTCCTTGAAGTCGCCCTTCTTGACCGCCTCCTCGATGCGCTTGATGTTGAAGATGACGACCCAATCCTGCTCGTTGGCGGTCATATCCGCCAGGGTGACGCCTTCCTCGCCGTTGTAGCAGGTCGAGAAGCAATATTTGCCCTGGTAGTCGGAATCGACGTTGTCGAGATTGCCGCTGACGATCACCTGCCAGGCGACCTTCATCGAATCGGCATCGATGGCACTGAAGATCGAACGGTACTGCTTGGCATCGTCGAGGATCTTGCCGTCGTTCGGCAGCGGCACGCCATCCTCGCCGTTGGCGAACACGTAGCCGGTACGGGGATATTTCTGCAAGCGCAGGCCGTGCACCGTATGCTGGTTGGGAAGCTGAATGATCTTGTCGCACTTCATGACGTCGAGGCGCACCCTTGCGACCCGGCTGTTGGCCTTGTCATTCATGAAGGCGTAGCGGCCATCATAGGTGCCGTCGGTGAACGAGACGTGGGGATGATGCAGGTCGCCGTTCATGTAGGTGCCGCCGCGATTCTTGAGGAATTCGCGGGTCTCCGGCAGCAGCCCTTCGGAAAGCACCTTGAGACTCTCGTTGGTCTGACCCCAACCGGTGGCGCTGCAACGGTTGAAGACGGGGACGCGCATCAGTTCGCGCATCGAGGGAAGGCCAATGATGCGCATCTCGCCGGACTGGCCGCTGGAGAAGAAGACGTAGTATTCGTCGAGTTCGCCAGGCGCGACCTCCGTCTTCTGCACGGCCGGGCGCGCCGGCGGCGCCTTGGGCCCGGCAGATTTGGTCTGGGCGTCTGCGGTCGAGACGAAGCCACTACCGTCCTTCATCACCACCGCTCCGCCGGCAAGTCCCACGCCAGCAGCGGCCGCCGTGGTTCCCAGTAGCGTTCGTCGGCTGACACCCTTGTTATTTTCGCTGTCGCTCATGATTGCCTCCTCGGCTTTCAGTTCAGGTTACAGGTGGAGTGATGGCATCGATTGGTGACGCGCCGATCGGTTTCCCCCCGGCGGTGATGACTGTGTTCGGACCTTTGCCGCCCGGTCGCATCGAAGGCGACGACATGGCCATCCGCTTCTCGCGCTTCAGCCGCACCTGAATCATGTGCGGACAGCGGTGGTCGTCGAAATAGAGTTCCTGGCAGTGCATGCAGTAGATGCACTCGTTGACGTTGATATGCCCCTCCGGATGGATCGCCTGGACGGGGCACTCGTTAGCGCAGCGCTGGCAGGGCGAGCCGCATTCCGGCCAGCGCCGCAGCCATTCGAACATCCGGATGCGGCCGGGAATGGCCAGCGCCGCCCCGAGCGGGCACATGTAGCGGCAGAAGAAGCGCTCGACGAACAGACCCGCCGCGAGCAGCGTGAGCGCATAGAGGACAAACGGCCATTCGCGCGCGAACTTCAGGACGATCGAAGTCTTGAAGGGCTCGACTTCGGCAAGTTGCTCGGCAAACGCGGTCGAGTAGAGCGACATGCCGAACAGGCCGAGGAAGATGATGTACTTGATCGGCCACAGCCGTTCGTGAAGTCCCCATGGGACGCGGTATTGCGGGACTTTGAGTGCTTTCGCAGCGTTGTTGAGCAATTCCTGCAGGGCGCCGAACGGGCAGAGCCAGCCGCAAAACGGGCCGCGGCCCCAGAACAGCAGCCCCGCCGCGATCGAGGCCCAGAGCACGAAAATCAGCGGCGCTGAGAGAAAATACTCCCAACTGAAGCCGGTCAGCAGCGAATTGGCGAAGGTCAGGACGTTGACGACGGAAAGCTGCGCGTTCGCGTACCACCCCAACCAGACAAGAATGAACAGCAGATAGCCGCGGCGAACCCACGTGTATACCGTTGGACGACGGACCAGGAAGTTCTGGAAGAAGAAGATTAGGGTAAGAGCCCCCAGCGCGATGATCGTCGTGGCGACCTTGACGGTGTCGGCGCGCCAAATCCTCATCCACAGCGGATCCTCGTCGGTCGTCGGCACACCGGCTTTTGGGGCGGCTACAGGCGCCGACTTGGCGATCGGCGCCGCGGCGGCAGGCCGAACCGGCGCTTCGCGCTTGAGATAGGTTTCGGGAAGCGCATATCCGAGGTCGAAGGTGACCCACGCCTTGTCCCGCGCGCCGACGACGCGCTGCACCAGGAGTTGCAGCGCCCACGGCTCGGTCGGATCGAACGTGAAGTCCACCGGCACCACGAAGAGCGCGATTTCGGGAAACTCAGGCACGCCTTCGGCCGCCAGGTCGCCCAAACGGGTGTGGTCCCGATCGCGGAAACGGACGCTGTTGGTTTCCTGGATCAGCTCGATCCGGTCGAAGATTCCTCCCCGCACGTAGGCGGCCCCCTTGAAGGAATAGCGACCGGAACCGGCGACGACGAGCGCCTGCTGACCTGGCTTCAGCCTGCTGGCCAGTCGATCGAAGCTCTCGTCGCCGAGCAGGCTGCGGCCGATGGTGGGCACCGCGACGTCAGCGATATAAAGATCGATGAAGGTGTCGTCCGGCGCGCCTTCCTCCGGACGTCCCGCAGCGGCCGCATTGCCCGATTTCTCGAAGGCCTGGTTGATTTCGGCGACGGAGATGGTCAATCGCCGGACCGAGCCGTCGCCGATGAGGGTCTGCCAATCGCGAACTTCGCTCTTCGCCGTGTCGATGGCCTTCGCAACCCGCGACGCTGCAGCCGCCACCTGGCTGCCCTGCCCGCCGAGGCGGCCGCTCCTGATCAGCTTGGTGGCGGATCGAACGATGCTGTCGCCCATCACCAAAACGGTCACCGTTGCGCCGCTGACGATATCTACTTGCGGCGCCGGCGCAGACCCGCGGGCCACGCTCGCCAAGTCAGCGCCGATCAGCTTGTTGACGGCCTCCAGAATACGCTTTTCGGGAATGCCCACCAGCACGATGGGCTCCTTGTGCTCGACCAGCTTGAAGCCGGTCAGGTTTCCCTTCGGATCGATTCCGACCAGAATCTGAATCGGTTTTCCGGAATAGCCGACCGCATTGGCGAAATCGGAATTCAGGTATACGAAGCCCTGAAGTTCATCGCCGCGATACGCCGGTATGACGGGCGGGTCGCCGTGCGGCGAACCGAAGCGGTCGGCGCCCGAGAAGAAGTCGGAGGGGGAGACCTTCGGCAGATAGGTATTCAGGTCGGCGGCGGACGCAGTGTCGAAGGACGAGGGCAGGCAAAGGAATGCCAACGCGAAAAGTATGCGCGCCGCGAGGGTTAGAAAATCCAGAACAACATGCGCTCTTTGAAGCATGGGACCTCGAGCGAGCGCGGCGACTGTCCGGTCGCGCGTTCTTATTTCTTCCGAAGGTCGCCGTTGACGCGGGAACTTGATCGGATTGGTGCTACGCTGTCAATTGGCAGATATATTCCGTTTGCGCTGGAACAAACTCATTACCTTTATGTCGTGAGGACTTGTCATGCCGTTGTTACGAACTTCGCTGCTGATGAGCGAACCGGCTGGCACGCTGGAGTCGCTCGACGAGTTGTTCGCTCTCGCCAAAGCCATGGAGGTGGAGGCCGCGAACAGATACTCCGCGCTGGCGGCGGACATGCGACTGCAGAATAAGGGCGCGCTGGCCGAGGTCTTCGCTCACCTCGCCGCCGCCGAACGCGAGCATGTGGATAGTGTCACGAGATGGTCACAATTGCGCCGCGGCAAGGCGCCGGACCCGGCACTCGTCCGCTGGGAGGCACCCGAGACCTTCGACGCCGAAACGGCAAGGGAGATCGGAACTTCTCGGCTGACCACGCCCTACCGCGCGTTGGCCATGGCGGTCCGCAACGAGGAACGAGCCTTCGCATTCTGGTCCTACGTCGCGGCCTATTCCAAGGATTCCGAGATCAAGCAGGCGGCCGAAGCCATGGCGCGCGAGGAGCTCGGACATGTCTCAACACTGCGGAAGGAGCGGCGTCGCGCCTACCATAAGGAGCATGATGAAGCCGAAGGAAGCGAGCGCGGCCAGGCGGCGATGATGCAGATCGATGCGCGCCCACTGGAGCTCCGTCTCGCTGCACAGCTTGCCGACCTGGCACGCGATCTCGTCGGAGCGGCAGCAGCCCACACGCGGGAACTTGTTGAAGAGACGATGCAGATGTCCAAAAAGACCGAGGGCATCGGCAAATTCCCTGCTTCGCTCGAGCAGCAGGACGCGGAGACGATCTCGGAGACGCTGGTCGACGCCTACCTCGAGAGCGCCGAAAGCTCCGACGATCAGACACGGGTCGTCCTGCTGCAAGGGTTGGCAGAAAAGGCTATTGCTCGCCTGGCCTGGCTGCGCTCGTTGACGACGGCGTGAACGTTGAACGCAAGTCGAGAAGCTTGGATGTGTTCCGGTTCACGAGTACGTCTTTCCGCAGGCTGGGCAATTCACGGGCAGATAAAAATCCTTGCCAATGTGGGATTCTTCGTCGACCCAGTTTTGGACAAATTGGCCGCTCTTCGGACATCTGAAGACGATGTTAGCCATCCCCACACCATCGGCCTCTCGCTGTCCCCAGCCATAACCAAGATCAAAAAGGAGACTCCCCCAAACATCCGGGACAGACGCGGTCGGCAGCCGCGGCGAGTTGGCGGGCGATTTCCTGCACCAACAAATCATGATCCCACCTGGAACCGTCGCTCTTGACGATATTCCGTGCGCGGTAGACGGCATGGGTCTCAGCCGCGTCATCTCCAATGCGAATTGTTACTTCCTGGTGGAACGGACAAACGGCGGTGGCGCGCGTCGACAACAGCACATTGCGCATCGCCAATTCCAGGTCGTCAATTTCGGCGGCGATTGACATCAGAGCCTCCTTCAAGATTGGATTGCGCGGCAAGGCTACAGGGACTCGCTCCTCCAGCCACCCGTCGGCCCCATCGGAAATAACGTGAGATGGCTCCCGAAAGTACGGGCTGTGTACCCGGTTGGAGCCCGGAAATATCGCCGGGGCTCCCGCCAACTCCTCAGCCGCCTGTATCGAGCGGTCGGCACCCTCTCCGGCGGTTCGGCGGTGATGTTGGGATTCTTACGGTCGTCGCCAACTTGCGACATTGAGCGACATCAAAGGTCCGGGTTGGATCCGCAATTTCTTCGGAGGCTTTCACTTGGCCCGATCTGGCTCAGCGTCCGCGCTGTGCCGGCCGGACCGGGCGGCGGGCAGTCCGTCGCCGGCATGGAGATCCATCCAAACCTTCACGACGCTAACTAAAGGCCGGCGTTCGTTGCCTCGGCTGCACCTCGAAGACGAACCGACTGACGTTCGCACACTCCCCGCATTGGTAAACATGCCGTTCGTAACCGTCTTCTCGGTCAGGACTGTGCGGCTCGACATCATCGGTCACAGCCGACTTTTGCAACAATATCTGCCAATGGCGGAAGTCGACGAGCTATTCGATCACTTCGTCGGCACGGACGAGTAAAGTTTGCGGAACGGTTAATCCTAGCGCCTTAGCGGTTCTGCTATTGACCGCAAGTTCGTAAGACGTGGGTGCCTGTACAGGAAGCTCGGCAGGCCTCTCGCCTTCGAGGATGCGGCTGACATAACTCGCGGCCCGTGGGAACGGATGGGTCAAATCGGGCCCGTAGGAGACAAGGCCGCCGGCAGTTACAAAGTGCCTATATGCGAATACGGACGGCAACTTATGGCGGTTCGCGAGAGAGATGATCTGTTCGCGACGAACGGCCGCCAATGGCGACGCTGTGACGATTAGGCCATCATTCGCTGCCGGATTGAAAGCGGAAATGGTGCGTTCCAATTCCGCCGCGTCGCTTATGCCGAGCGGGCGCACTTCGACGCCAAGTAACGGCGCAGCCGCCTGAATAGCGCCGAACTGGCCAACGCCGGCCGCGAGATTGGCATCGCGCAGAACGGCAACCCGCTTTGTGCCGGGGGCTATCTCCTTCAGCAATTCCAGCCACTTTCCGCCGATGGAGTACTCGAAGAGCGTGAACCCCGTCACGTTTGCACCAGGGCGCGCAAGGCTATCAATGAAGCCTCCGCCCACGGGATCGGCGACGAGCGCGAACACAATTGGCGTAGTCGAAGATGCCAGCCGCATGGCGGCAGTGGCAGGACTGCCTGATGTCAGAACCACATCAGGTCCGAGCGCCAGCAATTCAGCCGCTAGGCTGCGGCCGCTTTCGGGATTGTTGGCGCCCCATCTGACATCAATCCGTACGTTGCGCCCTTCGCTCCAACCCAGATCCACCAGTGCTTGGACGAAGGCCGTTAGGCGCGGTCGGCCACGTCCATCTGGTGTCGTGTCCATGAGCACGGCAATGCGCCGCATCCGTTCTGCCGGCTGCGCCCGCGCCGCCAGTGGCCACGAGACCGCTGCAGCGACTAGTTTGATGAACTTCCGCCGCCTCATGATAAACGCTCGTCCCCGACAATTACAGCTACGATAAGCATTTTTCGGTACCGTCCATCATGTGGTCCAATGTCCACTTTGCGTCAAAGGGCGACATGAGACGCACCTCGTCAGCACGCGACCAGATTTGGACCTAGAGTTTTGCTTCGAGCGTCGACGCTCGGGCTATTCCGGCAATCCGGCTTTCCGCAGCCCATCCAAATATAGATCGTACATCCATTTATGGCGGAGGCTCGCGTGGCGCGCGCGTTCAAGCGTAGCTCCGGGGTGCTTCGCCAGAATGTCGTCGATCTCAATTCGTGCCTCCTCCATCCGACCAAGATGCCCCAGAGCCGCCGCAGTAGTCCATCGGGCGATATTTGCATCCGGCGTAATTGCCATTGCGCGCCTTCCCCAGCGGACGCTCTCTTCGAAGCGGCGCGCAAAAAGGTGCGCGGCCGAGCCGACGGTGAAAGTGAAAGTTGAGGTTTTGTTGTCGAGCGGGTTCATGCGCAGCGCTGCCTCAAAATGAGCGATCGCTCTATCGCTCTCACCGCTGTTGCTGTAGACCGCGCCGGCCCGGTTGCGTACGAACGTCGAGTTCGGGTGCACGTCGATTGCCCGGTCAGCAAGTTCGCACGCCTCCTCGAAACGGTGGGCAAGAATTGCAAAAGCGAACGCGGCGGCTGAAAGGCATGTACTGTTGTCCGGACCCACCGCAAGGGCGCGACGAGCAGCCTCGCAGGCCTCAGTGGTTCCTTGGGTTCTACTCTGATGCCAGCCGGTCGATACTCGGACCGCAATGCAATCAGCGAGGGTGCCCAGGGCCTCGGAATACTGGGGGTCCAGATCGACGGCCTTCTGCAAAAGACCCTCGGCGTGAATGACTGCCTCTCTGGTCTGCGAGTGATAGTATGGGAGTGCGCGCAAGTAGGAGTCATAAGCGGTGAGATTGTCGGTCGGTTTGGCGAGCGCGCGTTTAACTTCAACGGCCCGAACAGTAGGCTCGATCGCGCTGACGATCCGCTCCGTGATCTCGTCCTGCAGGGCGAAGATGTCCCTCAGGTCGCCTTCGTAGCGGTCAGCCCAGATGTGGGTACCGGTTTCGGTCTCGATCAGCTGGGCAACGATGCGCACCCGGGTGCCGGACTTGCGCACAGTACCCTCGACTACGTAGCGCACCCCGAGCTCGCGACCGATTTGCTGCGCATCCGCAACCCGAACCTTGTAGATGAAGCTCGATTGGCGGGCGATCACGAACAGCCAGCGCACGCGCGACAGCGCCGTAAGGATGTCGTCGACCATGCCGTCCGCGAAATATTCCTGCTCCGGATCGCCACTTAGGTTGGCGAAGGGCAGCATCGCGATTGAGGGCCGGTCGGGAAGGGTCAACGTCGGCGGCGCTTCGGCGCTCGTGCTTGAAGGCGCGTCCCTCGATATGCGCACGTCACCGACAAAGCGAACACCGCGGCCCCGCAGCGTGCGAAGCAGGCGCTGCGCCTTGCCGTCGTCGCCCAGTGCAGTCCGCGCCGCGTTGATCCGCGTGGTGAGTGCGGACTCCGAAACGAAGCGACTGTTCCATACCGCCGTGAAAAGATCGTCCTTGGTCACGACCCGATCGCCATGCTGCACGAGATAGGCAAGCAGATCGAAAACCTGCGGCTCGATCGCCACAGGGGTCCCCCCGCGGCGCAGTTCGCGGCGATCGGTGTCAAGCGCATAGTCTTCAAAGAGGTAGCGCACAACGTTTGACTCCTGTGGTCGCTACGTTGACGGTCATTGTAGCGCAGACCCCTTGAAAATGAAGCCAATCTTAAGGAGCCCGTAAGGCTGTCTCCAAGCAGGCCCGCCAAGACCCCGGCAGTCTCCGATCACGCTGAAAGCAGCACTTGAAGTTTCCGGCATGTAAAGCGGCTACGCTCGTTTGTTCCCGCGCGTGTCCGGCAACCTTGATCCACGCCGACGGCGATCCGCACTCGCAAACAGGGGTTGCCAATGTATGTTTATACACCTGAGGCTACGGATGCCCGCCGCACCGCCGGTCCAATTGCCGGTTGGCTGCTTCCGAGCGCTTTCCTCATCGGAGGCTTGCTGGCTGCCGGCCTGATCGCTTCCGCTGTCGGAATGCCGCTGCGCGGATCGATCCGCGAAACGTTGGCGCCGGAGCTGCCTTCCATCGGCATGATCATTGGCGCTTCGGTATCGCAGACTAGGCAGATTTCCGCAACGGTTCCCGCAAGCACACCGCGACCACAATTCGCTTTCGGCTACCTCGAATTCGACTGGGATCCGGACGCGCCGGGCGGCGTACCGGGGTTTGATTCCTGGCCGAAGCACAATCTGGCCGAGACCAGCCCGCGCAACTAGTTCCCCCATCCACAAAGGCGTCAGAGGAGAGCACGATGGATATGCTGCTAGGTGGCCTGACATTCGCTGCGATCATTCTCGGGCAGTTCGCTGCGGTCATTGCGGTCCATGGCGAGCGGAAACGCCGGGAGTCGGATGCGCAGAGCCCGACGCATCTCGATGACCGCGCAAAGCTGATCTCGCAGCCCGGGATCTGACCATGTCGCACCGTACCTCGATCCCACTGACCCCGGAAGACAAAGCCGCTTGCGCCAAATGGTCATGCCAAGTGCTCAGTATCTTGGCTCTGATCGTGATCGCGACGCTCACACTGCCGATTTTCCGTGGCGAACCAGGCAACATCTCACGCGGGCAGGCACGGGACCACGCTGCAGTAAGGTCCGAATTACCTTCAGGGTCTGCGGATCACATCACCAGCGATCCAGCTGTGGAGCGATGGTGACGGGCGGTGGTGGGCCAGATCATCAATACCGCGTGGGAGATTCCGATATCGTTCACGGAGGTCGAGACGCCTCAGCCAACAAAGGGGCCGCGGCGGCTGGATGGTTAGTCGGTGCAGCATTACCAACGGCAATCTAGATGCCGGTCGAATGCCTCATTTGGGTGACCATGCGCTTCGCCGCGTCAGTATACCTGCCGTTAGCAAAATACTGATCTGTCAGATAAGCGGCAAATAGCAGAGCGAGTGCTACTCCAATTCCCTTCATTGCCTTCTCCTATTGCTTAGGCTGAGATATTGAATCTCGCACGAAGAACATCACGCAATGCAAGTCACCACTGACCGGCCCTTTGCCGACCGGAGAAGGCCGCGCGCCGACTGATGCAGCACGCGCACGCCTTCAAGCCGACACACAGGACGGACGACTCTACTCGAAAAACTCAACGGTCCTTTCCTGTTCGGCGACAAGGCGACCCTGCAGAGTATTCAGCGGGCCTCGTCTATGCCATCAAACGCGACTGGATCAAGATGCACGAAAGCGGCACCTTCATGCGGCTCAACCAAGCCGGTGCCGACCGGTTCGTCTAAGAGAGCTAGGTTTCCGCGGAAGCTTCCGGCATGTTTTTGATCTGCGTCAATTGGTGAAGGCCGCACCGCTGGTTAAGTCAATTCCTCTCAAGCCGGGAGATGCAGACATGATCAGCCAAAGGATGCTCATAGCCGCTGCCGCGGCCTCGCTCATCACATTCCCCGCGATGTCCCAAACCACGGGTACTACCACCGACAAAGGTCCCCACTACAGCGGCGGGCCAAAGTCTGAAATTCCGTACCATGTAGGCCCAAAGACCACGACCGGCAGCAACACAAAGGCCAAATCAGGGGGCGGCAGTCACCACTACACCGGCGGGCCGCGGAGCGATCCCCATCACATCGGCCCCAAAAAATAACTTGGAGGCATGCTCTCGCGCGGGCCGAGCACGGCCCCGCCGGGGCTTCGGGGGCTGGTAAGGCGGAGGCCGTGCGGGGGTCAGACTGTTACGCGCACTGAGTCGGCCCAGACAAAATCTTGGGATGTCTGAAACATGGCGGGGGGAAGTTCTCACGCGCTCAGGAATCTATAACCTTCAAACACGGTCTTGGCTTGAACCACGCGACCTGGACGGCAAAATGAAACCCCGCTGGGTACCGCTTTCTACGAGGGAAAAAGTGGCAAACGCCCGCTTCTGATTGATCTACGTCAAGGAAGGTGGCCGAGTGCGCCGCCTTCAATGCCGACACGCAGGAGATCGGGACGTGACCGGTATCATTCACGAATGGAGGCGGCTTAGCCAAAGGTTCGCAGACATCAACGGCAAAGCCTGCGCGGCAGCGGAGGAAGCGAAAGCGGCAATGCAGGATGGAGCCGAGCCAGGCATTCCATATTCGCCACTCACGGTCGCTAAGTTCGACAGGGCCGTTGATCTGCTCGCCGAGGCTCGCCACCTGATGTCACAGCTAATCGAGGTGCATGCGAAGCTATTCCCTGACGACCAGAAAATCTTCGAAGTGGAGGCCATGGTTCAGACCAGCGTCGAAAAGATCGAAGCCTATCGCGATCGGCTACACCCAACTAAGGGGCAGCTAGGTGGGAGGCCACAAGCCAGGCGGTGAAAGCCGACCTACAAAAGGATCGGTGGCGCTAAGCGTTGAGCGTTCGCATAACGATGAGTATATCGCCAAAGAGCTGGGGCCGATACCCTTTCAGCCCGCCATGGAGGCACAACAACCACGCCTGCGTTCCGAGCGTGTTGAATTTCAAGGTCATCCGCCGGGCCTCCTCGTTGGCGTAAACAACCGTGACTGGCCGTCCTTCGTACTTGATGAAGTGCGGGACCATTTCAATAGAGCCGCCGACCGCCTGCTGTATGAAGTCGAGCGTCGGCTGCTTCTTCATTGCGACGCGAAGGATCCTGCCGTCCGCTTTGATCGGGCAAACGAGAGCTTCAGCGCCTCGGCGAACGCCAAGCACTTTGGCTCGAACGTTGGGCATGCGCAAAGCCCGGCGTCTTGGAGGGACCGCCAGGCGATGCGCAAATATGAACTTAGTGCTGCAAACCAGAACATTTAAACAGGAAAAAAGTGGCAACGTCGGTTCGGTTTGCGACTCTGCGTAAGAATTAATGTCGCAGCTCGCCCCATCAAACCTTCATGCAAGCATGGTCCCCATGTGGCTGGCGCGTGCACTTTAAGCTGGGCGAGGACATGTCCCGTGGCTAAGTTTTCCCGATGGGGAAAGTCGACTTGTTCGCTTTTGCATTGGTGGTGCTCGGAATGTTGCCGGTCGTACTGGCCGCCGTCGCGCTTCTCTCTTTCTAGTTTGAAAGGGCAAAATGTCCAAAGCTGAACAATGCAAAGCGTTTGCGGCGGAATGCAAAGTCCTCGCGGCTGATCCGAAGAATTCAGCCCGCCGTAGGAAGGCATCGCCAGACCCGAGTGTAGAAAGTTCGGGCCCAGCCTGATAAACAGACACGAGCGATCGTGCCTGACGGACCGCTCCGGGCTAACTTTTGAACCCATTCGGGCTGGTCGCGCATGCAAGAGTACAGCATCTATTTCCTAGGACCCGACGGCGTTGTTCTGGAGCGCATAGGTCGATGACGCCGATGCCCTGCAACAAGCCGAACGACTCTCTTCGGGACGCACGCTAGTCCAGCTGTGGCAGGCAAGCCGCTTTATAGCGACCTTAGTGCCGCGCCGCTTAATGCAATAGGTCCTCGTCATCTCGGCTTACGACGAAACTCAGGTTACGCACGCCACAGTGCAGACGTTGCCGCTTTTTCCCTGTTCGATACCCTCATTCCTTTACCAGTTCATGTTTTCGCATCCCGGCGGCCCTCCAAGACGCCGGGCTCGGGACGGGTCATGAAGCGGTTCAACATCGGCTTCGATCACCGACGAAGCCGCAATGCGATCCTTGGCAGTGCAGCGTCATTTAGCGCAAGGCGGAGGGAGGCGAACTTCGTTGCTGCCGAAGCCTTTACCCATAGCGTCGCGCCGGTAAAGCGGTCAGGGTGGCTGCGTCGGTTAGTCGGAAGGGGGAAACTGAAATGCTTTGGCGGTGGCGAGCTTTCTGCTGCCCAGCTCCGGTGCATTTGCTGATAATCGCACCCAGTGGCGACAGACCTGCATTAGCAGCAAGACGGTCACGCATGATCCGATGGGCGACATTAAGAAATGCACCGAGGCGGCCAATGTCTGCCGGGGACAGTGCAAAAAGGGACAGAAGGTCTTCGTTGGCCCGTTTAACGGGGCGCACCACCCCGTGACTTCTTGCAGTTAAAAGCGTAGCGCCACCCGCTCAAAATATGAAATTCGTGGTCAGTCACGATTTGCCCGGCAGCCCAGACCGGGTCAGGTGCGGGCCGCCAGCTCTCATCGGGTGGGGCTGGAGCGGTCGCTGAGAGGCGTTCGCCCGCCGGGCTACGTGGTAGCGCCGGGTCCGAATGGGCGCACGCTGCCCCCGTTTCCCGTCGATCTCGCCTGCCCGTACCCTGAGCCGTACCCTTGTGCGGCGTGCATCTTTGAAATGACTGCAGCACAAAGGTTTCTTGCATTGATTGATATCCCACCCCTTCCGCCAACACTCCGCCTAACGATTTGATATTATTTATTTTTTCGTGACGAGGGATACGTATCCACGATGCGGATCAGTACTGCCGCTGTGCTGATCCCGTTCGTACTTATCGTCATCGCCTTAAAAGTGGCCCTAAACGGCCGATGGATTACCACTTTTACCCGTCCCCAATGCACGATCCTGCCTTGCCGTTTGAGGGGAGCGCCATGGAGCTATTTCGTGCCGAGAAGATTGCGACCGTCGTGGACCAGGCCACCAAGACCTGCCGCTTCTGCGACGAAAAACTCCGGCATGTCAGGGCAGTGGTTATTTCCGACACGGGGGCTGTCATCCACATGTTCGAATGCCGGTGCGGCGAGCGCATCTGGACCGACTAGGCAGGTTGGCGACCATTGCGCAAGGTAGTGCGCGCGCTGCGAGCGGCCGTCTGTCCGGCCTTAAGCAAATAATTCATGTCTCCGACCTGCTGCTCGTTGAACCTTTGAGCGGTGGGCCGGACTTACATCCGAGGTTCCCCAAGCCTCGCAAGCCCACATTGAAAGCCCCGCTCCCCCCAAGGCGGGGCTTTCGCGTTTACCGTGGTCCGAATGAGGCATGTCGGAGGCCGGTTCCAGAATTAACCTCCATGGCGGACATCAAGCTTAATGCGCGACTTTCGTTGCGGACGGCTCAAACAAGCCTAGCGTGGCCGCAGTCGCGCAGATTGGCCGCCCCCAGTATGGCCTGCGTACTGTGCGATCAGGGGTCGCTTCGTGCCCTCGAGGCGGCCCCGCCCCCCACAAGACAAAGGCCACGCGGGCGTTACGCCGCATGGCCTGATGCCGGGACTGTCCAGCTCCTCGCAAGATTCCGTCGCCGCGAAGACAACTGCGAAGCAGTCAAACCGTTCCCATAGCCAAAGAAGCCCGCCGGGTTGAGTCGACGGGCTTCCTACGCGGTTACAAAAATCTCGCGGGCCTTGGGAGCAATCCGCGATTACTGTCAAGATACAGAGCAGCGGTTAAGAAAGTGCAGCGGCGTGCGCGGCCTGGGGCTTCTGTTTGTTCTGTATTGCGTCTCGATTGCGTTTCGAAATTCTTGAACAGATAACGTCGGGCTTGGCGCTGCTTGTGATCCGACTAGCTAGGGTGCGGCCGAATGCCGGGTCAGACGGACGGTCGCGTTGCTCACGCATTTGATCAGCCGCCGGTCGCAGCGCACACAATGGCTCTGACGGGCACCCCAGTCGCCTGCCCCTCCTGCCCGGTCGGTACATCTGCCCAGGCAATTTGCGCCTCGGTCCTCACATCGCCATTGCTGTGCTGCTCCCGGAGCGTTCAGAAACAATCCGGCGGCTATCAGAGTGATCGCGAAAACAAGGTGTCGCGTCATG
This sequence comes from Bradyrhizobium sp., assembly GCA_013822885.1. Lineage (GTDB taxonomy): Bacteria > Pseudomonadota > Alphaproteobacteria > Rhizobiales > Xanthobacteraceae > Bradyrhizobium. Next base: position 5,882 of record PNLC01000003.1, on the reverse strand, counting down.
GTCGAACCTCCTTGAAAAGGCGCCCGCTCCGAACCCTAACTCCTCGACCGAGCCAAATCCAGCAAGGCCAACGCAAGTGCGATGTTGCGCGTTGCCTGATGACCGCACAGGGAGCGACCGCAGGGTCGTCAGTCGAAAGCAGAAAAATATGATCGATCGAGAACGCTCGCCTCGCAACAGCCGGAGAGATCCTTGGCTCATCGATCAGCGACGTCGAGGCGACGGCTCGTCGTTGTACTCTTTCAATATAGCAAAAAGGCGTATCCTTCCAAACACTTATCTAACGGTTGCGACCCAAATAGAGCTAGAGACGGTTCTTATGCTCGCTTCGCCAAACTTGGTTTAACCGAAGCTGCGGCCAACAAAATCAACTGGTTAAGTCGTGCTTTTTACCTGGTCTGTGGTAAATTCGAACCACTGCCGCGCGCCTTGAAAAAGGCTTTGAAATGAGCGACTTGCCTCGGGTTCGCCAACTTCGCTGGCGGCCGAAGGACCCTTGATGAAGGTAGTTGGTTCCATTGTCGCGCTAGTTCTGGCCGCAACCACAACCGGTGCGAGTGCAGAGGGACAATCCCAAGTCGTCGAACGATCGGTAAAATCCTTCCCGAACAAGGACACACGGATCGGTGTCTACATCAACGTTCGGCCCGACTGCACATCTGGGCCACTACCGACAATTCGGTTAGTCAGTCCGCCGGCTTCAGGAAAGGTCGTGCTGAAGAGCGGGAGGGTAAAGGCCACCAACTACAAGGCCTGCCTTGCACTGGAAGTACCGGCCTATGTCGCCTTCTATAAGTCGCCTCCGGATTTCGTCGGCAATGACTTTCTGACCATCGAAGTGAAGTTCGTCGGCGGCCGCACTGAGATCCAGAAAATCACTGTGATCGTCACTGACGTAGGCGCACAGCAAAAGATCTAGCGGGCATCCCGTCGCTGTTGCCGCGCCTCTACCGCACGCTCCAGTTCCCATGCGCGTTCGAGACGTTCCTCGCTGGTTTCGTTCAGGAGCCTTCCCCAGGCTGCGGCGAAGGCCCTCTTCGATTCCTCGAGGCTATCGGCGGTCCCGTGGGCCCAGAGCGGCATTGTCATTGGCATGGTGATCTGCCACTTCCAGGTGCCTCCATCCTGCCGTATCCGGCCGATGGCAAGCCCGTCGTGTCGAAGGATGAAATCGTTCTTTACGTCGGGCCAGGTGAGGCCTGCACTGAGTGTAATCGTTTTGGCCATGGTCGCGCCCGAAGCATCCAGACACGATGCAACTCCAAAGCGATCCGTTGGTCAAGCTGACGCTCATCTTTGAATGGACAACGCGGATCCTTACCGCCCGGCCCTGCTGTTCAGGTCAAGGACGGCCTTGAATCCATGCGATGCCGCTTCCAGAGCCTCGTCGATATCTGCAGCCTGATGGGCCGCTGACAGGAACATGTTGTGCTGCGGATGAAAGAAGGCGCCATGGCGTAGCGCCGCGGAGCAGAACGCTCGGCCCTTTGCCGCGTCAGGGTCAGCGTCGAACAGCATCAGCGGCATCTGCGGCGGGCCGCTCTGGCGGATCGCGATGCCGTTCTGGCTTGCCAGCAAAGCCAGCCCCTCGCGTAACCGCATGCCCATCGCGCGAATGTGCCCGGGCACATCGGTCACGCGCGCGATCCTGAGCGTGGCACGGGAAGCCGCCATCGCCACCGCGCCGCACCAGAACGAACCGGTCATGAACACCTTGGTGGCGGCTTCGCGAAAACGATCATTGCCCGTTATAGCCGCCAGCGCATATCCGTTGGCGATCGCCTTGCTCCAGGCGCACAGGTCCGGACGAACGCCAAGCGCCTCCCAGCTTCCCCTGGTATCGAGGCGCAGGCCGGTCCGCACCTCATCGATGATCAGCGCGGCGGCGGCGGCATCGCAGGCCGCGCGTGCGGCATGCGCAAATTCCCGGGTTGGCAGCTCGAGATCGCGTCCCATGTCGTGGCGGAAAGCCGTCACCAGGATCGCGGCGAGATCCTTGCCTGCTTCATTGACCGCCGCCTGCAGGCTCTCGACGTCGTTATATTCGAAGTGCAGGAGGTGCGCGCGATCCTCGGTCGTCACACCCGCAACGCTCGGCGAACACCATGGCAGCGCGCCGTGATAGCTGCCGCGCGCGACCAGCACCTTGCGCCGCCCGGTGCCAGCGCGGGCGATCGTCACGCATCCCGTCGTTGCATCGCCGCCGTTCTTTTGAAACATCGCCCAGTCCGCGTGCGGCACCATGGCGACAAAATCCTCGGCAAGCTCCACCATGACTTCGCCGGGACCGTTGAGGCAATCTCCGCTGGCGGCCTGCGCTTCGGCCGCCGCCTGAACTACGGGATGCCGATGACCGAGCAGCACGGGCCCCCAGCTGCACATGAAGTCGACATACTCGCGCCCGTCGACGTCGCGCACCCGGCAACCTTCCGCGGATGCGAAAAACTGCGGATAACCTTCCGGAAGCCGTGCGGCATTCAGATGACCCCACATGCCGCCGGGAACGACCCGCGCGGCCCGTGCGCGCAACATGGCATCCATCGTCTGCGTTTCGCTCACCAGCGCCGTGTGTTTGGTCATGGCGTTCTCTTGCTTGTCGGGGAGCAGACGACGGGTCCGCTTTGACGCCGTGCGGGGCGTCATGCTGCATCAAACCATTGCGCGCGGCCAGCGACAAGGGAAGTCAGGGACGCATTCAGCGAGTCATCTCAAGGATATGCTGAGCAGACTGACGAGCTCCGCCTGCCGCTCCACGCCGGTTTTCTGGAACACCGATTTCAGATGCGTTCGAATCGTATTATGGGAGATCCCGCTCTCGAACGAAATTTGTTCGATCGATTTTCCTTCGGTGATCTGACCGGCAGTTCGTGCCTCGGCAGGCGTCAAATCGAACAGCGCCTGCAGTAATGACGGTGCGGGGCTTGCGCTCGGTGTCATCGACGTCGTGAAGACAATCGACAGCGCGCCCGCGAAAACGTCGAGGGCCCCGCCCCGCAGCGGCACAACGTGCGCGACAAAGGCAGCTTCTCCCCCTGCGGCCCGGACCGGAATCGATTTTCCGATCCGGCCGGACGCAATTGCTGTGTTCGAGATTGCTTCGATCAGAAGCGTCTGCGCCGGAGCCGATGCAAGCTCGATCATGTTGCCCGCGCCGATCCGGATACGCGGCTCGCAGGCAAGAAATCCGGCATTGGCAGAGACCACGCGGCCATCCGGTGCCAGCGCCGCAGCCGGAAGGCCGATCGCCTCCAGCGTTGCAACCGTGGATTTCGCCCGGTCCAGCCCGAGCCGTCCCGAAAGCAGCGATGCCCGGGCAAGATGCGGCCGCAGGCCGTCGAGTTGCTCGGCGACCGCCCGGGGCACCGGCCCTTTTGCGTGAGCCTTCTCGATAGAAAACACCAGGGTGTCCCCGGCGGGCGAGCGGATCGATGTGCCGACGCACCAGCCAAGACCGCGCGGCCGCAGCAATTCGGTGTAGAAGTCCGAGGCGTTGATCTCCTCGGTCGTCATCGCATCGAGGTCCGTCAGAAACCTCGGATCCTCGCGCGGGACAAGACGCTGCCCTCGCGGATTATCGAGATACCATTTGCTGCCGATCCACGCTTTCATCGCCTCTTGGATCGCCTCCGACGCAAGCCACCGGGGCTCCCCGGGGCATGCGGCAAAAAGCAACGTACCTTCGGCATCCGCCACTACCGCTAAACGATCGAGTATCGCCTGCCATTTCTCCGGAACCACTGCCGCTTCATAGATATCGTCTATGAATGGATCTGTTTGCACTCTCTTCCCCGCACTTCCATTCTCCTCATCCCCATGATTGTATTGCAATAAACGTCCGGTCAACTCCGATCGCGGCAACCTGAGCAACCACGATCCGTTCGACGGACGCTATTCCGTCGGCCAAACCCGTAAAATTACGGACACCTCGCGATGTTGGCAATGCGCCAGCTCCCGACGTTCCGTTCGGAGCATACGTTGAACGCCTATCGCCACATCGCCTTCGCAGCCCTCCTCGCCCTCACATGTTCGCCGCTGGCGAGCTCAGCGATCGCGCAGTCCGCCATTGCTGCCGCAGTCGCAAGGCCGGTGTCCTTGCCCGAGATTTCGATCGGGCCAGAAAATGCACCGGTGACAATTACCGAATACTCGTCGCTGACCTGTCCGCACTGTGCGGCGTTCGGACAGAACGTCTTTCCGATGTTGCGATCGAAATACATCGATGCCGGCAAGGTGCGCTTCGTGTTCCGCGAGTTTCCCCTCGACATCAAGGCGGCCGCGGCCTCGATCCTCGCACGTTGCATCGGCAAGAGCGATCCCGAAAAATATCTCGGCGCGGTCGAAATGCTTTTCAAGCTACAGGACCGCCTGGTGGCACAGACCAAGGACACGCTGTTCTATGTCGGCAAAATGCACGGCATGAGCGTCGAGGACGTCGAGACCTGCGAGAAGGATCAGACGCAGTTCGACAAGCTCAACGCCGATCAGCAATACGCGGCGCAGGAATTGAAGGTCACCTCGACACCGACCTTCTTCATCAACGGCGTGCGCCTCCAGGGAGCGCTCTCGTTCGAGGAATTCGAAGAACGGATCAAGCCGTTGCTGAACAGATAACGACCGCGGCGCGGCGAACTGAGGATCGAGTGAACGAACTACGCTCCCTGATCACGGGATCACGGTTCCTGCTCGACGAAGGTCAGGCCCAGTCGGTTTTTCTGGATCCAGGCGACGCGGCATTCGTGGACAATCGAGGAATCCTTGGCCATGACCAGGCGAAAGCGTTGCGGAACGAACGCCGGATTCTCGACATCGATCGCAGCGCCTTCCTGCGAAATGTTGCGCACGACACAGCGCATCACGGAACCGCCCGACGAAACGTAGGCATGCTCTTCGACCTCTGTTCGCGGATGCTTGCGCTTTTCTTCCATCTCGTCAGATCCCGGTCAAATAAGAACTTTGCGGCAAAATCTTAAAATATGTCCGGCGCGTGCGCTGCAGCGCTCGCATCGCATCGCAATCGGGAAAAGCCAGACGTCGGATGGTCCACCAGATTTTCCACCCGCCGGCAATCCCTTTTGCAGCGCGTCGCGCCGGATGGACAACAATCGAGATCGATTCTGCACAAGCGCGCTTCGCGCCGGCATGGCCTTGCCGTTTACGGCTGCGGCACGTTAGCCTCACGCCGGGGCGGAACGCGGGGTGAAGTCCCCCCTCAACAATACCTGCCGCCCGGGGAAACGACATGATCACCAAAGTACGGCGGGACTGGTCTTGAACGCGCCGCTTGATCTCGCGGGCGACCGCGCGGTGATCGCACGGGCAGAGGCCCTCCGTGCCGACATCGCGGCGGCTTCCGACGACATCGAAGATGCGCGCCGGCTGCCGCCGGCCCTGCTCGGCCGGCTGCACGACGCGCAGTTGTTCCGCCTGTTGTTGCCTCGCTCGACCAACGGGATCGAAACCGATCCAGTCACCTTCTTCCACGTCATCGAAACCATCGCCAAGGCCGATGCATCGACGGCCTGGTGTCTCAGCCAGGCCGGCGGCTGCGCGATGTCGGCGGCCTATCTCGACCTCCCGGTAGCGCGGGCGATCTTCGGCGATCCGCGGGCGGTGCTGGCTTGGGGCCCCGGTCCACGGGTCCGCGCCGTCGAATGCGACGGTGGATATCGGGTTACCGGCGTCTGGTCCTTTGCCTCGGGCGGCCGGCATGCGACCTGGCTCGGCGCGCATTGCCCGATCTTCGCGCCCGACGGCTCGCCGAGATGCGATGCCGACGGCGTCCCGCTCGAGCGCACCATGCTGGTCCGCGCCGAAGACGTCGAATGGACCGACATCTGGAACACCGTCGGCTTGCGCGGCACTGCCAGCGACCAGTTCGCCCT